>JBBRFP010000217.1:0-4607 GCA_038241465.1 Cytophagales bacterium
TCGATTTCTTCCGCAATCAACTCCACACTGAATATGACAAAAGAGATCAACACAACGATAGGGATTGTGATGTATTCTGTCTGCGTCACGAATCCGAACGGAAGCGTGATAATATAAATGAAAATAAATTTTTTGATGTACATCGAATACGAGTATGGTATAGGCGTATTCTTAATTCGTTCGCACGCTCCCAGAATGTCTGAAAATTCCTTTAATTCTTTGTCCATTAAAAACATATGATCACCGCTAATGGTCTTGTTTTTATACAGCTCATTCATCCGCTGATACATCATAGAAGAAATTCGATTGGGAATGTGCTTTACATTTTTAAAATTATCTTTAAAATCCGGACCAGTTTCTTCCAGCGTGCTGATGTTTACCCCAAGGCGCAGGTGATCTCTTACGGAGCTAACAAAATTGATGATCATCAAAGAGAAGTAGGTCCTGTTTGCATGGTCGTCGGCCGGGAGAAACGCATTGCATTTATGAGCCAGGTTGCGCGTGTTATTGACCAGGCTTCCCCATAATTTTCTTCCTTCCCACCATCGGTCGTAGGCGGAATTTGTTCTGAATACAAGAAAAAGTCCAAGCACGATACCCAGCAGGGAGTGCATGGCAATGGTGCTGTGAAAATCCTTCTCATGAAGTTTGAAAACTTCCAGGAACAAATAGCAAGTCACTGCCGAATAGGCACCCATGAAAAAGAGCACTGGCTGGAGCGTCCGCATGACGTGCCTGCTGTAGGAATGGGTAATCAGGGAGAACCAGGCTTTCGGATTATAGTCGACCATATTATAAAATTCGCTTCAATTACGGAGTTTATTAAAAATATCCAATAAACTGTTTTCAAATAACGTTAAACTTGCAGTCGAAATAAAATCTACCATGAAAACTCTTCTTCTCGCTTTCTTACTTTTTTGCAGCGGCGCGGCCAGTGCGCAGGACTATGTGATAACCAGTAAGGGCGATACGCTGAGGGGGAAGGCTCAGATCATGACCTACGACCGGATGGATCGGGTGGATGTTGCTGTGAATAAAAAGAAGAGCCATTTCACCTGCATTCAGGTAAAAGCGGTGTCGATCAATAGTGAAACATATCATGCGGTAAGAACAGAAACGGGATACAGGTTCATGAAGCTTCAGATTCCTGGTTTTCTAAGTCTTTACCTCGCCAGAAGGCAAAATGGATTCTTGTATGAAATAGAAACATTCGTAAAGCGTGATGGCTCGTCGCTTGAAATTCCGGGTATTTCTTTCAAAAAGATTTTGTCAAATTATCTCGAGGATTGTCCAGACGTAGCTGACAAGATTAAAACCGACGTGCTGACACGAAAGGATGTGGTGGAAATATTGAATCAATACAATAGTTGTGTTGAAACGCGCACCCTCGCGACGATGACTGCTAATTCTTATAAAGTAGCGATCGACCCATTGGTCACTTCCCTCTATGAATTAAAGGCCAAGGTTGAAAAAAATTCTTCCGTGGTTCAGAAAGATGCTCTTGACATCTTGAAAGATATCACCTCAAAAATCACGTCGGCTCAAAGCGTTCCTAATTACTTGCTCGAAGGCTTCAAGGAAAGCGTAAAAAATTCTCCTGAGTTGCTGGCGGATTTTGATAAGGTAACAGCAATGATTAAGAAGTAAGGCCTTACGTTTAGCGTTTAGCTATGAAACGTTTGCGTTTAACTACGCACATCGATTTCAGCTCATACACCTATGTCCCACAACACAAACACAAAAAGAAAGACGATCAATTAATCGCCAAACGATGATTTGAAGTCGTGGTGACTCCGTCTCTCTTGATTTAACCCTCTATCATTTCTTGGTTAGTTTCTTTATAAGCGACTTTACCTTTTCCAAATCGTACCAAAGGACATACAGCGAGCAAACAAAAACAGTCATCGCATAAGTAAATAATTGTCCGCCGTCACCCTGAACTTCAATTCCCAATAAGGTAAAATGCATAAAGAGAGCGCCGCTCATTAAACCCAGAGCAAGCCCTGCTCCCAGCCAGGCGGTTGCGGTGATTAGAATTAAAACAGAGGCTATTACTTCGAGCACACCCGTCCCGATTCGTCCCCACGGCTCGATGCCGACCGTTGTAAAAATGTAGACCGATTCTGGCGACGCTGAAAATTTAAAATATAATGTTTGTAACATGATGATGGCAGCAATCAGACGTGCAACCCAGTAAATGATCGTTTTAATGTTCATGGTGTGATAATTTGATCCAAGTTGGAAATATTAACTGATTTTCCTCTGTCTCCATGCTGACATTTGCCACATTCAGCACCGCTCCATCATGTGAAGGGAACTCACGCTCTCTTCTCCCTTGGGAGGAAAGGGCTGGGGATAAGGCGGTTTACCGGTCTAGCCACTCCTTAAATTCCTGAACCCGCTCGCGCGAAACAATGACTTCCGGATCGTCGCTCGACTTTAATACCAGCCTAAGCCTGCTGTTCGTATAGCTGATCATATCTTGTATAGAATCAACCGCCACAAAATACTTACGGTTAATTCTGAAAAATCTTCCCGGATCAGCAAGCCCCTCTAACTGATCAAGCGTAAAATCAAGAATGTGCTTGCGGCCATCAGCGGTTTGAGCAAAAGTTGCTTTCTCAAGACTATAGAAGAACAGGATTTCCCTGACTTCTATCGATTTTAAATGTTCACCAACCTTGATGACAAACCGCTCTTTGTATTTTTTATTGAGCATTTGCACGGCATACCCAATGCTTTCGATCATTTTCTCCTGCGGCGTCTCTCTTCGAATCAACGTATCATATTTTTTGAAAGCAGCGCCGAGCTCAGTTTTATCGACAGGCTTTAATATATAATCAATACTGTTGACTTTAAATGCCTTTAATGCATATTCATTGTAGGCAGTTGTAAAGATAACGGGAGACCGAACTTCAATTTTTTCAAAAATTTCAAAACTCAATCCATCGGCCAGCTGAATATCCATAAAGATGAGATCCATGGATGCATCGTTGGTGAGATATTCAACGGAACTCTTTACGGAATCAAGCTTTGCAATAATCGCCGACTCGGGGGACAGTTGCGTGATCAGCGTTTCAAGTCGGTCGGCTGCCTGAGGCTCATCCTCGATAATTAATATTTTCATACAGGAAGAGGAAGTAATGGCAATCTCACAATGAACCGGCCGTTCTCATCACTTACAGACACGTTGGTATCGGTGAGAAATTCATAACGCTTCTTTATGTTATCCAGACCAAGCCCTGTCGAGTCCTCCATAACATTCTTTTTTCGAATTACATTTTCCACACTAATAAAAGAATCGTCTGAATACAATTCAAGTGTTAACGGATATTCCTGAGAAATAACATTATGCTTGATAGCATTTTCTAAAAGCGTCTGAAGTGCTAACGGCGCTACGGCGGTCGTTACGTTTGATAATTTAATATCCACTTTCAACTTATCACCAAACCTGATGTTCTGAAGGAACAGGTAAGAATCGATAAATTTTAATTCCTCTTGCAAGGAAACTACCTCCTTGTCGCGTGTATCGAGCACATAACGATATACCTCTGAAAGCTGCTTGATAAACATCGCTGCTTTATCCTGATCTTCATACACCAAATTGGTCAGTGCATTCAGGCTATTAAAAAGAAAGTGAGGGTTCACCTGATTTTTAAGACTTTCATATTGAGCCTTTACACTTTCCTTTTGATGCCTTTCCGATTCCACCGCGGACAACTTCCATCGGATCAAAAATTCCCGGCTATGGAGAAAAAGAGAGATCAGGAAAGTGATCACCAGCGCGAAGAGCACCATGTAATAGTCATCCCCTATCTCGAAGGGCGCCAATTTCCGCCACAAGTAATCGATTAACAGGACATCCAGCGCCGTGAACACAACGGTCGAGACTATCCCAACAATCATTCGCTTCAGTGGAAACTTGACCCACGAGATCAAATCGTTGAAGTAATGGGTGATGTAATCATTACCGATCCAAAGCGATACCCAAATCGTAAACGAAAACATCGATACCCACACATAGGCCAACGCCTCGTAATGACAACGATTACAAGTAAAGTAGGTCATACCAAAAGAACCCACGAACGAGAACGCTATTACCCAGAGGTATTTATATAGTGGATGCGTGGATGCTAATGGCATAGAGCAAATATAGTTCAATGTTCTAAGTTCTCGTTCTGAGGAAAATTGTTCTACCACTTACCAACCACCAACCACCAACCACCCACCTCCACTACTTACACTGTTTCAGCAGCTCCTCCGTTACACCTCGCCCCCATACCGGTGCCAGTGGATTCTCAGATTTGTAGGATCCGAATTTTTCCAGCGACGTGCGAGTAGTAGCGCATGCTTCGGTCGTTTCCGAATTGAAAAAGCGTGCCATACCGAATTGCATCTGGGCAAGCATTCCGTAGGCTCTTGGATTTTCAGCATTCAACGCAATTGCTTTGTTATACGACTGCATCGCAAGGCCTGAAAATTTCTGTCCGCGTGCGGCGGGATCAACGGACGTGCGGATCATGTAAATGAATCCTTCCATCGTCACGATCTCAGAATCATTTGGAAGTAGGGCAGCCGCCTTGTTGATCTCCGCAGTTGCCTGATCA
>JBBRFP010000218.1:0-4549 GCA_038241465.1 Cytophagales bacterium
TATGCTCATCTGGTTCGACGAGTTTTACCGCTGGTAACAAAGGAATATTCGATGTAAACGGTTGGCGACGATTAAGATGGTCTGGCAAGGTTCCATTTTTATCTGAAATGATGACCCTCGCGACAGTTTGAAGCAACACTCTGTCTTCGGTGGAGATCTGATCTGCGAGGCGTACAATAATGTTCCCCTGATGTGCGGCAGTATTTATTCCCACACCGGCTGCGATAAGACTTTGCACCTGCTCCTGAAGAACCTGGCGATATCCGCTGTGGTCTTCATTGATAATAACAAGGTCAAGAATAAGTCCCTTAAACAACCAGTATGCCCGCGCCTGCATCAGTTGCTTGATGAGTGTAAGATTGGTTGAATCAGAAATTTGTAGCAAAATAATTGGAAGGTCACCGGAAATGGAATGACTCCACAATGCTGACTGCCCTCTTGCATTTTTTATTAATATGTCTTTCGGAGCACGAAGAGTAGGATTAGCATATAGTACCGAACTGACCAATCTGCTGAAAAGCTGTGCGTCTGATTCCGACGCGTTGATCTGCCTCAACACCACCTGACTGTGTGTCCACGTTAATTCAAAGGCCCGGTTTCTGAAATTTCGATCCTGATATTTATCCACCAGATTCTGACATCCCACACGGGATTCTGAGATGCCGGTGATGTAGTCAACAACCGTGTTTGCTTCGGCATCAACGGTGACTCTGTATTGGATGGAAACTATAGGGTCGAGAACAGGGCCTTGAGTATTTGATAACGGTTCCTTTTGATTCATGACCTGTGGGCTCACGATACTTCTGCCGCGACCTATAAATTTGAAACGGTCTGTTTCATACGAAACATTATCGACTTTGGCACCCCGAACTTTCATTAAATGAAAAACCCATGGCGGGGTTTCCTCCTCTGACCTTGGCCGTCGTGTGCAAAGAATTGCATGTTGATTCTCAAGGATTTCTGTCTGAACAAAGAGATTGCTGAATGCAGGATGCGCATCATCCGCTGCCGGCAAAGAAATTACGACTTCGCCATAGCTTGTGATCTCAATCTTTCTCTCTGATCGAGAATGATTCGTAATATGGATTCGCCTTATCTCAACATTATCCTCAGGGGAAACAATAATCTCCGTATGTAATTCGATCCCCCTATCAATCCTTCTGAACTCAGCCCGCCCTTGTGAGAATATTGCCTCATATGAATCGGCCTCTTTTAACGTTGGCTGAAAAGTATTGGACCAGAATTCACCGTCTTTAAGGTCGCGTACATAAGCAAATGATCCCCAATTATCTCGCGTACTGTCTTCTCTCCACCGCGTTACAGCGATATCATTGAAACGGCTGTAACCACCGCCGGCATTTGATACCATCACATGGTATTTTCCATTCGATAAAAGTTGTATTTCCGGATAAGGCGAATTATGCCCTTTCAGAACGCGTATTTCTCCTGTGCCTGGCACATGAACGAATTCCTCTGAATCTTTTGGAAGCGAGTGAAATCCAATTGACTTTGGCACACGCTCTTGTAATAGCAAAAGCGCGGTTTGAAAAGTTGGGTCTGCTTCGAATCTCCGCTGCATAGGCTGATTGCAAAGCAGATAGTCGAGTGACAAAAGACTCATACCCTGATGATGTGCCATGAAGGACTGAATGATCGCTGGTACTTTGGAACGAGTGAGGCGAGAGGGAGAGTAGTCGATGGATTCAAAAAATCCGTAATTTCCTTCGTAACCTTTCGCTTCCATGATTTGTAGATTTTTCACAGCAGCAGCGGGATCAACCATCAAGGCCATCACGGTGGCGTAGGGTGCAATGACGAGATCTAAACCCAGGCCACGTTTGAATCCTAGATCAGGAACGCCGAAAGCCCGGTATTGATAAGTAAGATGTGCATCAACCATGTTGTAACATGATTCGGAAATTCCCCATGGAACTCCGAGCTGTTTGCCGTACTCAATTTGCTTTTTCACGCAACCATTTGTTGTCTCATTGAGTAGCGTTTTTTCATACGATGGCATCACAATCGTTGGCATAAGATATTCAAACATGGAACCACTCCATGAAAGCAATACAGCCGAAGTATTTGTTTCTGCAAGACGCCGACCCAACGCGAACCAGCTTTCTTGAGGAATTTTTCCTTGTGCAACCGCAACAAACAGCCCTAACCTTGCTTCTGTAGCAAGAAGGTCGTAAAAGCTTCCGTCGAGACGGTGATCATCTACGTTATAACCGATTGAGACAAGGTGCTGCGATTTGTCATAGAGGAAGTTATATTCCATATCAGAGAAGTCGGCGCATTTCGCCGCAAGACGCTGGATCTCAATTATTTTTTCTTTTGCCACCCGGTTGGCATAGCTTAAGGACTTTTCAAATTCCGCCAGCCAAAGAGATTCTTCTTCTGTTTTGCTGAAATGAATTTGCGTTACCCGCTTTGTGTAAGCATCTTTTTCAAAACACGAGAGATCATACAACGAAGGAACTCCCTCAAAGAATTTAATTTCTTTCAATCTGCCAGGCCGGGTTTCAAATAAATACAGGGGAGCGAGCAGATGAATTTCTTCCAGCCAATCGCGTATTTGTTGTTGCAAATATCCAATCCACTCATTCACTTCATCCGCAGGCTGGATTTCAGTTTCAAGCATGAACCGGTTGAGGCTGCCGGTGATTTTTTCAAGACCTAATTTCAAATCCTTTAACTGAAAATCAGAAGGAAGTTTCAGCGCTTGAAAATCACCTTTTAATTCCTTGAAGGAATTTTGATGCTTGGGGTGGAGACGTTGATAAAGGACCAATAACGTATCGTAGAGTCCTTCCACTAACGTGGTTTTCAGTATCGCTTGATGCTGGAGCTCCAGTAATCCCTGCCGTAGTGTGATCAGATGGCCTGCTAAATTCCCACTGTCTACTGAAGAAATGTATCGTGGATTAAGCGTTGCTAAAGTTTGAGTATCATACCAGTTAAAAAAGTGTCCTGCATAGCGATCCAGCTTGTCAAGTGTCTTGAATGTGTTGGATGTATTGTTAAGCACTTTTGAAATGGAAACATATCCAAAGTCATAGGCCGCCAGGGTTGAAAGAAGTGAAAGGCCAATGTTGGTTGGTGAAGTGCGGTGCGCAATTGTATGAATGGGATATTGCTGTAAATTGTCTGGAGGAAGATAGTTTTCCTCTGGGGTAACATGTGCCTCAAAGAAAGCCCACGTTTTTCTTGCCAGTTCCCGCAGATAGATCTTTTGGTCGGATGAAATAGTGCTTTTGTGAGCTTTAACCGGGAGGCTTATCCAGTAGGCAACCAACGGTGATAGAGCCCACGCTACTAAAAATGAAATGGCGACGAGAACGCTATCGGGAAAGTAATTATTCAAAAGATAGAATGTAGTGCTTGCAACGACTGGAGCAAAAAGCATTTTCAAATAGATCGTTGCTAAATTTTCTTTCTGCTTTTGAAGGAAGCCAGAAGGATTCCATTGAAGCATATTTCTTCGTGAGATCAGTATTCTCCAATGAGTTCTCAAGATTGCATCGATGCTGAGGTATGCATCATACGGCAGGAGCAGGATCTGAAATAGCGCTTGTAGGAGGCTCCTTACAGATCCTTCGAAAACATTCCCGACGTGCCTTGAAAACGAGATCTCTTTTGGTTTTTGGGTTAAATGGAAACCAGACATGCTGATAGAGGGAATAAGCATGATCCCGATCACGGCCAGCGTCCAGAATAAGGGAACCGCCATCACGGTCCATCCAAGCAATAACATTGAGAGCAATGCTATTGGAACGACGCTTCTCCTCAGGTTGTCAAAGATTTTCCATTTGGATAGCGCACTGATGGGATTAGAAGTGAATTTTCCCTGGGCGTTTGGTACCCATGGAAGGAACCAGTTCCCGATTTGCCAGTCACCACGTATCCACCGATGACGACGGCTGGAATCGATGCTGTACCGCGATGGATATTCTTCATAAAGCTGAACATCGCTGGCAAAGCCGCTCCGCACATAGCTCCCTTCCAGGAGATCATGACTTAGAATTCTGTTATCGGGGAAGCGATTCGCCAATACTTTTTCAAACGTATCGACCTCGTAGATTCCCTTGCCGATGAAACTTCCTTCACCAAATATATCCTGATAGACATCGGATGTAACTCGCGTATAGGGATCAATTCCGGAATCATTTTCGTAAAGGCGTGTGTACCTTGAAAGAGTGGCGCCGTGAACACTTACTGCAATGCGTGGCTGGATGATGCCATACCCTGCAATGACTCGTTTCTTTTTTTCATCATAGATTGGAGCATTCAGAGGGTGCGCCATGATACCGACAAGCTTTGGTGCCGATTCCCGTGGGAGCTGCGTATCCGTATCAAGCGTGATAACATATTTAACCCCACGATAGGATGCAGGATCACCCACCAGGCTATCGAAGCGTTCACGTCCATGGCCCCGTAGTAACTGATTTAATTCTCCTAGTTTTCCACGCTTACGTTCATAGCCCATCCATTTACGATCGCGCGCATTCCATCGACGCAGAATGTCGAGTTGTTGATATTCCACCTGGCT
>JBBRFP010000219.1:0-4525 GCA_038241465.1 Cytophagales bacterium
AACCCCTACTGGTTTTTCGTGTTGAATGATATCCCAAAGATGTTCCCAGAATACCGGTTCGAAATAGAGCTTGTCAGCGATATCAAAATCCGTTGACACCGTTTCGGGATTGCAATTAATCATAATGGCTTCGTAACCACATTCTTTTGCTGCAAGGATTCCGTGAACACATGAATAATCGAATTCAATGCCCTTACCAATCCGGTTAGGGCCCGACCCTAAGACTATTACTTTCTTTTTATCGGATGGATTTGATTCGTTTTCGGAATCGAAAGTTGAATAATAATAAGGTGTCTTGGCATCAAATTCTGCTGCACAGGTGTCCACCAATTTATAGACTCGGTTGATACCCATCTCACGACGTTTGAGATGAACTTCACTTTCACGACAATCAACTAAATGTGCAATCTGCCTGTCGGCATAGCCTTTTTCCTTCGCCGTGCGCATCAATGAAACAGGAAGAGTATCCAGCGTGTATTTTTCAATCTCTTGCTCCACTTCGATCAATTCCCAGATTTGTTCCAAAAACCACTTATCAATTTTTGTAAGATTCTGAATGGTCTTCATCGAGATGCCCAGCTTCATCGAATCATAAATATGGAAGAGACGGTTCCAACTTGGATGTTCGAGACTGTATAAAAGCTCTGCCTGATTCTTTATTTCTTTTCCGTCAGCGCCTAGTCCATTTCTTCTTATCTCTAATGACTGACAGGCTTTTTGTAATGCTTCTTGAAAATTTCTTCCAATACCCATTACCTCACCAACGGATTTCATTTGCAAGCCAAGCCGGCGATCAGCACCGTGGAACTTATCAAAATTCCATCGTGGTATCTTTACAATTACATAATCAAGTGCAGGCTCGAAGTAGGCGGACGTTGTGCCAGTAATGGCGTTACTTAATTCATCCAGATTATATCCTATAGCAAGCTTGGCAGCAATCTTTGCGATCGGGTAGCCTGTTGCCTTTGAAGCAAGCGCAGAAGAACGGGATACACGAGGGTTAATCTCAATTCCGATGATTTGATCGTCGTTGTCAGGATTCACAGAGAACTGAACGTTGCAACCGCCGGCGAACTGACCAATACCATTCATCATTTTGATGGCAAGGTCACGCATGTGCTGATAAACGGTGTCCGGTAAAGTCATCGCAGGAGCAACGGTAATGGAATCTCCAGTATGGATTCCCATCGGATCAAAATTTTCGATCGAGCAAATGATAATTACGTTTCCATTACTATCACGAAGCAGCTCAAGCTCGTATTCCTTCCAGCCCATAATGCTTTGTTCGACCAGCACTTCATGAATGGGCGATGCGTGTAAACCTCGGTTCAAGGCAGCGTCAAAGTCTTCTGGTTTCTCCACAAATCCACCACCGGTTCCACCAAGGGTATAAGAAGGTCTGATGACAAGTGGAAAGCCAATTTCCTGAGCGATTTCTTTTCCTTCCAGAAAGGATGTGGCGGTTGCTCCCCGACAAACCCCTACGTTAAGCTCATTCATTTTAAGTCTGAATTTCTCGCGATTCTCGGTCGTTTCGATGGCCAGGATATCTACTCCGATAATCTTAACTCCATAATGTTCCCAGATTCCCGCCTTGTCGCAGTCAATGCAAAGATTCAGAGCAGTCTGCCCACCCATGGTTGGCAACACGGCATCTATATGATGTTTCTCTAATATTTCACGGATATACTTTTTTTCGAGCGGCTTGAGATAGACATGGTCTGCTGTGACCTTGTCTGTCATGATGGTTGCAGGGTTTGAGTTTATCAGGATGACCTCGATTCCTTCCTCACGAAGTGATCGCGATGCCTGCGAGCCCGCATAGTCAAATTCGCAGGCCTGTCCGATGATAATTGGGCCACTTCCGATGATTAGAACTGAGCGAATACTGCGATCTCTTGGCATGGCGGGAATTGATAAATCGGGCAAAAATAATGAGAGATTGTCGGTAATATGCAGATTGGAAAAAAATAATATTAAGGGAGCCGACTTGTGGACCTGTGAAGAGACCAACTTTGAACACTGAACTTTGAACTTTAAATTGGATCGAAATGAATCTTAATCTGAAAGCTGCTGAGCAAAACACGTATGGCGCCATCGTTGTCGGCTCTGGGATAAGTGGAGGCTGGGCGGCAAAAGAGCTTTGCGAAAAAGGACTAAAAGTTCTGATGCTCGAACGTGGAAATGCAGTAGAACATCCCAGCTACCCCACCGCTACACTCGATCCATGGGACATCCCCAACCGCGGCAAACTCACACTTGAAGATGTTGAGCGCTGTCACGTACAGGCGAGGCATTATTCTTTTCGGGGTGACAACAAGCAATTTTATATCAACGATCTCGAAAATCCTTATTCAGAAGTAAAAAGGTTTGACTGGATCAGGGGAGATGTGGTAGGAGGGAGGTCGTTGTTGTGGGCAAGACAGGTGTATCGATGGAGTGATCTTGATTTCGAAGCGAATGCACGTGACGGATATGGCGTCGACTGGCCGATCCGTTATAAAGATATCTCGCCATGGTACGATTATGTGGAGAGTTTCATTGGAGTTTCAGGGCAAGCGGAAGGGATTCCTCATCTCCCGGATGGAAAATTTCAGACGCCAATGGAAATGAATTGTGTTGAAAAGTATTTTAAGAGTAGTACAGAGGAAAGATTTCCAGAAAGAAAAATTACCATAGGACGAGTTGCAAACTTAACGGAGGCGGTAAAAGGCAGAGGCGTATGTCAATATCGAAATCTATGTCATCGCGGTTGTCCGTACGGCGCTTACTTCAGCACGAATGCAAGCACGTTACCCGCGGCATTTGAAACAGGGAATCTTACGTTACGTCCGAATTCGTTGGTGAACAAAGTGATCTACGATGATAAAAAAGAGAAAGCGATCGGTGTTGAGATCATAGACAAAGAAACCAATGAAGTGATCGAGTTTTATTCCAAGATCATTTTTCTGAATGCATCCACGATGGCAACGGCTTCTATCGTATTGAATTCGATCTCCAATCGTTTTCAAAATGGTTTGGGAAATGACAGTGATCAGGTGGGAAAAAATATAATGGATCATCACAAGGGAGCGGGAGCGAATGCCGTAGTAGAGGGTTTTGATGATAAGTATTATTCCGGGAGGAGGCCTAATGGAATTTATGTTCCACGCTTCCGGAATATCTTTGATAAGCGAAAAGATTATCTCCGTGGCTTTGGTTATCAGGGTGGTGCTGTCCGGGCGGGTTGGCGCGACAATATGATTGATCGACCGATTGGAGTGGATTTAAAAGAATCTTTTGAGAAACCCGGCGGCTGGACCATGAGTCTCGGTGGTTTTGGCGAATGCTTGCCGTATGAATCGAATCGCGCCACGTTGAATACTGATAAGAAAGATAAATGGGGAAGACCAACCTTACGTGTTGATTGCGAATTCAAGGAGAACGAGAGGGCTATGCAAAAAGATGTCGCAGCGGCAGCGGCTGAAATGCTTGAGGCGGTTGGATTCAAAAATGTAAACTCGTATGCGTCGATGTCATTTCCAGGGAACGCCAATCATGAGATGGGCACTGCTAGGATGGGTCGTGACCCCAGGACCTCCGTTCTCAATGGATTTAATCAGATGCATTCAGTTAAGAATGTATTCATAACGGATGGCTCATTCATGACATCATCTTCGTGTGTAAATCCATCGTTGACGTATATGGCGATGACGGCGAGGGCTTGTGCGTATGCGGTGGAGGAGATAAAAAAAGGTAATCTTTAATCCGATTAATAGAAATTAGGGAAATGTTTCTTCTGACAGAATTTCATAAGTTGAAAAGCGTCAATTTTAAAATCTAAAAATGAGGATTCTTCTCACCCTATTAGTGTGCCTTACGAATACGATTCTTTGTGTTTCGCAGTCAAAGATTTACTACAATCAGGATTGTGAGATTACCATCAAAGAGCTTGCTTCTTTTTACAGCATTGCAAAGGTTGATACGGGGAAGAGAATATTTGTGGGCAAGGTTCTTGATTATAGCAGGGATAGTATTTTAATTGGGGAACTTGAATACGATCAGAATGGAGAGAAGAATGGATCAATTAAGAGATTTAAGTTGTCAGGAGAGATTAAGCTGGAGGGGGTGTTCAAGAAGAATAAGGTAAAAGGCGACTGGAGTCTTGGCAAGACAGATCTTGAGGTTTCTTCTTTTGTCAAAAAGAAACGGCTCGATTTTCAAATTGACTCATTGGCAGTGTGCCTTATTAACAAAGAAGAGTTTGTAATTAGTAAATTCATTCGGAGGAATGATTACCCGGAGATTCAATCCTTGTTAAGGACAGAAAGAAAACCAAGCACCGTTCGTACTAAGGATGGCGCGTTAAATCCTGCTTCGGAGCGCCCGTCATTTCCGGACGGAATGAAAGAACTCAACAATTTCGTGGTTGCATTTTTGCGATATCCCGCGGAAGCCATTACCAAAAAGATAAAGGGACAGGTTATCGTAGAATTCACAATCATGCCGGATGGATCAACCACTGATTTCAAAGTTGTGAAGGGTC
>JBBRFP010000220.1:0-4523 GCA_038241465.1 Cytophagales bacterium
GATAACAGTTTTGAGATCAATGATGTGAAAACACCTCAGCTCGAACAATTCGTTGAAGTAAAGCCTGAAAAAGACAGGATTGTCATGATGTATTTGTTTGAGAATAAATTGCGCTCGAAGATTATTAGAAATTCCGAGGTCCTGGAGGGAAAAACAATGGACGTTAAAAGGGATAAAAAGGAATTGAAGCCAGACGGCGATATTGCCCAGAACGAAGAGCTGGATTTCTGGTACGGAGACTATTTTTTCTCCTATGGCATTCAAAAAATCAAAGAGAAAAATAGCCCACCGCGCAGGATTTTCTACGTTAACAAGATCACCTACAAATAAAAAACAGTCTGGAGCCCAGATAACTTTATTATATTTGTGATACCGGTATGCAGAAAAAGCTAATTCTTGATTCTGATCTCCTCAACATCACCCTTGATCGCCTTTGTCAGGAATTAATAGAGAATCACGGCGACTTCGAACGGACTATTTTATTGGGATTACAGCCACGTGGAATCTTTCTGGCCGAATCAATTCAAGAAAGACTTTCCGTAATTCGGAAAAAAGAAATTCCGCTTGGATACCTTGATGCCACTTTTCACCGGGATGATTTCCGGCGGCGGGAAATACCTGCCAAAGCCAGCGAAACCCGGGTACCTTTTTTGATTGAAGGAAAAAAAGTAGTTCTGATAGATGACGTGCTATATACAGGCCGCACCGTTCGGGCCGCATTGGATGCAATGATCGCTTTCGGCCGTCCTGAAAAAGTTGAACTCCTTGTTTTAATTGACAGAAAGCGAACGCGCGAACTTCCTATTTCTGCTGACTATGTTGGAAAATATGTAGACACACTTGAAAGTCAGAAGGTGCTTGTGGAAATGGACGGAGGCCACAAGCACAATAAAATTTGGTTAATTAATAAAGATTGAAAATATGTCACAACTAAGTCAGCCGCACTTGCTCGGAATCAAGAACATCACGCGCGATGACATTGAGTTAATTTTTGAAACTGCTGACAATTTTAAGGAAGTAATTAACCGGCCGATCAAAAAAGTTCCTTCCCTTCGGGATGTAACGATTGCCAACGTATTTTTTGAAAACTCAACCCGCACCAGACTATCTTTCGAGCTCGCGCAAAAACGACTTTCTGCTGACGTCATAAATTTTTCAGCCTCCAACAGCTCTGTTAAAAAAGGAGAAACCCTGCTCGATACCGTTAACAACATTCTGGCGATGAAAGTGGATATGATTGTTATGCGCCATTCAAGTGTCGGAGCTCCCCACTTTTTGTCAAAGCACATCAAGGCAAATATTATCAATGCGGGTGATGGCACGCATGAGCACCCCACACAGGCACTTCTGGATACCTATTCGATCCGTGAAAAGCTAAAAGCAGTCAAAGGAAAAAAAGTAGCCATTATCGGCGATATACTTCATTCACGTGTTGCCCTGTCAAATATTTTTGCGCTCAAGAAACTTGGAGCTGAAGTACTTGTTTGCGGGCCACCTACCCTACTTCCAAAGTTTATAGGACAGCTCGGAGTAAAAGTAGAATGGGATCTTCAAAAAGCCTTGGAATGGTGTGACGTAGCCAATGTTCTCAGGATCCAGCTTGAACGGCAACAAATAAAATATTTTCCTTCGCTCCGGGAGTATTCTCTTTATTACGGTATCACCAAAAAAATCCTTGATAACCTGAAGAAAGAGATTGTACTGATGCATCCGGGGCCAATCAACCGCGGAGTGGAGTTAAGCAGTGATGCGGCGGATTCTCATCATTCAATCATTCTGGATCAAGTCGAGAATGGTGTGGCAATCAGGATGGCGGTAATGTATCTGCTGGCGGCTAAGAGCTAGGCATCAATCGCAATTTACTAAGCGTGAGGTTTTCGTATTTGAAAAAATCCGAATACCGGTAAGCACATTATTTTGTGTGCGGTAAACTTATCTCAAGTGGCCAAGAGCGAAAACTCGATGTTTACTATTGGTCTATACTTTTTAAGAATCTATCAGGTCGCCGAACCCAGCAGTTGCACTACTCCAATTTCATGCAGAATTAACCTAACAGCCGTTCGGCTATTCCCAGCTTTTCGTACCTTTCGCCCCAATAATTTATACTATGATTTATAACTCCCTTGTAGACACTATCGGTAACACTCCATTAGTGCGACTCAATAATCTTAATGCCGGGATTGAAGGGACCATCCTCGTGAAAGTTGAATATTTCAACCCTGGAAACTCCACCAAAGACCGGATGGCGCTAAAAATGATCGAGGATGCGGAAAAATCTGGCAAAATCAAGCCAGGCGGAACCATCATTGAAGGAACCTCTGGTAACACGGGAATGGGCCTGGCATTGACGGCTATTGCAAAAGGGTATAAATGCATTTTTACAATGGCGGATAAACAGTCGCAGGAGAAGATTAATATCTTAAAAGCCGTGGGGGCGGAAGTTATTGTGTGTCCAACGAATGTGGAGCCGGAAGATCCACGGTCCTATTATTCAGTAGCCAAGAAATTGAATGCTGACATCCCGAATTCATACTATCCAAATCAATACGACAATCTTTCAAATACTGCCGCGCACTACGAATCAACAGGTCCCGAGATTTGGAAGCAGAGTGGCGGCAAGATCACACACTACGTTGCCACGGTTGGAACAGGCGGATCAATGTGTGGAACAGCGCAATATTTAAAAGAACAGAATCCTTCTTTGAAAACCGTGGGAGTTGATACGTATGGATCCGTATTCAAAAAATACAAAGAGACAGGGCTCTTCGATAGAAATGAAATCTATCCATATCTCACGGAAGGTTTCGGAGAAGATATCCTTCCAAAGAACGTCAACTTCGATATAATCGATCAGTTCATTAAGGTCACAGACAAAGACGGCGCGATCATGGCCCGTCGGCTCTCAAAGGAAGAAGGCTTGTTTGTAGGCTGGAGCAGCGGTTCAGCCATGCATGGTGCCTTGGAGTATAGTCGTGAAAATTTAAAAAAGGGAGATGTCATGGTAGTGCTACTTCCTGATCATGGAACTCGTTACCTGAACAAAGTTTACAATGACAACTGGATGAAAGACCACGGCTTCCTTGAAGAACGAAGCTTCTCCTCTGCACGCGATATCATCCAGCACAGAAGCAGCAGTGAAAGTCTATTTACAGTTAAGAAAAGTGCTCGAATTGATGAGGCGATCAAGATCATGAACCAGCAAGGGATAGATCAAATACCGGTTGTCGATGAGTCTGAATTTGTGGGAAGTGTAGCTTCTGCCAGCCTCCTTGAAAAAATTATTGAAGACCCCACGGTAAAAGACAGCTCTGTCGGTGACTTGATGGATAAACCAATGCAATTTGTGGCACTCGATACAACACTGGATGTACTTTCTTCAATGCTTAACAAAAACAATAAAGCACTTTTAGTGCGGGATGAGGCGAAGAAGGTTCATATCATTACTCATCATGATATTTTGAAAGCGATGACCTCTTAAAAGCCGTCAGCCTTCTTCCAAGGGAGAATGGAGAAGTAATCAGAGACTTTTTGAACATGAAAAAAGCCGCCCCAATTGTATAGGACGGCTTTTTCATAAACCATTCAACTTTAGTTTCCCTAATGTTTCACAACTTCCACTTCAATGCGGTCATTGTAATTGGAGTAAACGCTGTTCTGCGGGTAAACCATTTCTTTACCCCCCTGTCCTTTCGTAGAAATTCTTTCAACAGCAATCCCTTGCGAAACAAGATACCTTCTCGCGGCTTCAGCTCTCAGCTCAGTCAATTCCTTGGCCGAACCGGTCTTCCTTACGTTGCCTGGATCGGTAGCAAAATAATTGGTGCTGGTGCCGAGCGTTATCATGTCCCGTGCCTCAGTACCATTACAGTGTGCGTGAATTTTAACTTTATAATTAAGATTCTCCTTCATCAGATCAACCAAACCATTCATCTCATCCTGAAACGCTGGCTGCATGATCACGGAATTCTTGAAAAAACTAACATTGTTAAATTCTATATAGTCACCTCTTTTTGCACGAGTTAATGATAATGGTATTATGATCTCACCATCAGGACCTGTTCCTGAAGAAACTGGCAAGGGGTCTTTATAGCTAACAGTTGTTGCAAGGGCTTTATATCCTGGCGCAACGGTTGTGATAAATAAAGTACCAGAGGCATTACGAGGTGCCGGTAAGTCAATAACCTCATCTGCTTTATATGCCTGGTATTGTGCTGCTTTGTTTGATTCAGAAAAATGGATTTCTCCGCGCACTTCGTTCCCTGTTTCACTATTGATGAATTTGAAGTTGAAGAATTTAAACTTTGCCAACTTCTTAACGGGAGGCTTTACAATAGTAGATGAATCAATCACGATAACAGGCGGTGTTATGGTCACTACGGAATCCTTCGGAGGTATGATTACTACAGGCTGTTGCTCAATAACTACGGGTGGTATTGAATTCTCTCCTAAGTGTCCATTGAATACCCACGAATCCTTATATTGGGATTCCGCTTTTAATTTCGTGACAAACGCAAAGGCCTTTC
>JBBRFP010000221.1:0-4521 GCA_038241465.1 Cytophagales bacterium
CCTGAACCGTCCAGGATTTCACAGAGCCAATGGTAGTACAACCAACCACTGTAGCAAAGAAAATTAAAGGTAGGGTTGTCAACTTCATTTGTTCCGGAGGAGATTCTCTTTCCCTCATGCAATATCGATAATTTTTTGCATGGGCTCCGGTCGGTCCATCGCCCGTTGGCGTTCTGGACAACAGTGCTACTTTAATTCCAAATTCAATTGCCTACCGGACTCTTTCGCTTTGTTATCATCGCATTTCCCACCATCCATCCAATGCCCATTCCTATAGGAAACCGGTGCCGGATCAATATCGAGTAAATAACAGAATTAAAATGACTTTTTGAAAATACATGTTTGGCAGTTATGATCTGAGATGCTTATGAACTTTAGTCACATGACTACGCTCAAAAAGTATCGGTGCGCCTACACTAAATACTCAAACAAATTCTCATTCTGGTTCACCAGTGTATAGTTCAGCTTATGGCTCATCATGCGCTCAATGAGCAATGAGAAATCTTCTTTGGATTTTACTTCTATCCCAATAAGGGCAGGTCCCGTTTCTTTATTGTGCTTTTGAATGAACTCGAAGCGGACAATATCATCTGACGGGCCAAGGATATGATTTACAAATTCTTTTAGCGCGCCTGGCCGTTGCGCAAAGCGAACAATGAAATAATGCTTGAGGCCTTCGTATAACAAGGATCGTTCTTTGATTTCCTGCATACGATCAATGTCATTATTGCCACCACTCACGATGCAGACGGCCTTCTTGCCTTTCAATTGCTCAGCATACTGATCCAGGGCGGCAATGGATAACGCACCCGCAGGCTCGGCAACGATCGCATCCTCATTATAAAGCTGAAGTATAGTTGAGCTTACCTTTCCTTCCGCAACGAGCAGCATATCAGAAAGAACTTCCTGACAGATAGGGAACGTAAGATCACCAACTTTCTTCACAGAAGCACCGTCCACAAATCGCTGAATGGTATCCAGTATCACCGGCTTCCCAGCTTTCAATGCTTCCTTCATCGAGGGAGCTCCCTGCGGCTCAACACCAATAATCTTCGTTTGGGGCGAATATGTTTTGAAGTAACTTCCCAATCCAGCACACAATCCTCCACCACCAATCGGAACAAATACAAAATCAATTCCGGACCGCTCTTCAAGGATCTCTTTGCCAACGGTCCCCTGCCCTTCCATGACTTTCACATGATCGAATGGAGGTATAAACACATTCTTATGCGTGCCTGAATATTCGAGCGCCTCTGCTTGGCATTCATCAAACGTATCACCCACCAACACAATTTCAATGTGCTCGCCACCAAACATCCTCACCTGATTAATCTTTTGTTTGGGTGTAATCGCAGGCATATAGATCCTGCCTTTGATATTCAGAACTTTACACGAAAACGCAACTCCCTGCGCATGATTTCCGGCACTCGCACAAACTATACCCCTCTTGCGTTCTCCCTCGGACAGACTTTGAATCAGATTATAAGCACCCCGTATCTTGTACGATCGAACGACCTGCAGATCCTCCCGCTTGAGATATATCTCCGCACCGAACTTTTCCGATAGCTTACGATGATACTGAAGCGGAGTTTTTAAAACAACCGGCTTTAGTACTTGGCACGCAGAATCAATATCAAGAGAAGATGTGGTTGTCCTATTCATTTCTGTTCTTAAACTGTTAATCGTGACGAAGGTTCTGAAGTGTTCGCTCCAATTAACCATTAACTTTTAACGATTAACTAATAACTCAGTTAATCATACTCGCTTCGACTTTCTCTTTCTCGGGACGAAGAGCACGTACTGCCGCACCAGCTTGCCATAATTCACTATCGCGCACTTCTTTCAGTTCTTCGGCAAGTCTTTCTCGATAGTCGGGCTTGCTGCAGGTTTCAATCGTACGCTTTGCTTCTGCTCCGCTTGCTACACTGTCATACAACTCTTTGAATACTGGTAACGTCGCTGCTTTGAATTTTTTCTTCCAGTCAAGTGCACCGCGTTGCGCCGTTGTAGAACAATTGGCATACATCCAATCCATTCCGTTTTCAGCAACGAGTGGCATAAGACTTTGTGTTAATTCCTCAACGGTTTCATTAAATGCTTCTGAAGGTGTGTGACCGTTTGAACGAAGTACTTCATACTGCGCTTCAAAAATTCCGGCAATAGCACCCATCAACGTGCCGCGCTCACCTGTCAAGTCTGAATAAACTTCTTTCTTAAAGTCGGTTTGAAACAAATAACCTGATCCTACGCCGATGCCTAATGCAATTGCTTTTGTTGTTGCATTTCCGGAAGCATCCTGAAATACGGCATAGCTTGAATTGATACCTTTTCCTTGCAAAAACAACCTGCGAACGGACGTCCCGGATCCTTTTGGCGCAGCGAGTACTACATCAACATCTGCAGGAGGAATAATTCCTGTCTGTTCTTTGAAAGTAATTCCAAAGCCATGCGAAAAATATAAGGTCTTTCCCTTTGTTAAATATGGTTTGATCGTCGGCCATAGGGCGATCTGTCCTGCATCTGATAAAAGGAATTCTAAAATAGTACCACGTTTCGCGGCTTCTTCAATTTCAAATAATGTCTCTCCCTCAACCCAACCGTGCTCGATGGCTTTGGTCCAGGTTTTTGAACCCTTACGTTGCCCAACGATCACATTGAAACCATTGTCACGGAGGTTAAGCGCCTGCGCAGGACCTTGTACACCATAGCCGATGATCGCGATGGTTTCATTTTTCAAAACATCCAATGCTTTTTCCATTGGAAATTCTTCGCGAGTTACTACTTCTTCGATTGTTCCTCCAAAATTGATCTTTGCCATAATGTTAGTTTTAAAAAGTTAACCTGTTTATACTATTAATCAACATCTACTATTCGTTCACTAAGTTCAAGATAAGATGAGCTGCCTTCGAAAACATTCACCTCGTCTGTCTCAATCAGTTTTTCCAACTGCACCTTTACCTTCTCCATAAGATCGGGAGTTGTATACAGAAGCATAATTATTCCGCCACGACGGAAATCATCCTCGTTCTCAAACGCCATCATTTTCTTAACTCGAACTCTACGTCTGTTCAGAATATTAATAATCCTGTTCAAAACCGAAAAATTATTGTCCGACGAAAGCTCCAATGTAAAATCCTGTTTCAGCATCTCTTCGTTTTAAAATCCTTAAATCCTGCTCGGTTCTAATAATACATCCGCCACTCCCGCTCCCGTCGGGATCATCGGAAACACATTATCCTCTTTCCCTACAACTGCTTCCAGGAAATAAGCTGTTGGCGAATCCAGCATTTCCTGTATCGCATTCTGAAGCTCTTCCCTCTTTTCAACTTTTCGTGCGGTGATATTGTACGCATGGGCAATTTTTACAAAGTCAGGATTCTGCATCTCTGTGAATGAATATCTCTTCTGATGAAAGAGCTGTTGCCACTGGCGAACCATTCCCAAGAAATTATTATTCAGTACAAGAATTTTCACTGGAATCTTATACTGCATGATTGTACCCAACTCCTGAATCGTCATTTGATATCCACCATCGCCGATCACTGCCACCACTTGCTTGTGAGGCATAGCAAGCTTAGCTCCCATCGCCGCTGGCAACGCAAATCCCATTGTGCCGGCTCCACCGGAGGTCACGTTTGTTCTTGGATTTTTGAATTTATAATAACGTGACGTCACCATTTGGTGCTGACCAACATCTGTAACAACGATTGCCTCCCCCTTAGTAAAGTTTGAAAGATGGTTAATCACTTCCGCCATCATCAATTCATCGCCTTTTGGATTAAATTCCTTTTGAATGACCTTCTCATATTCAAGCTTGTCGAAATCACGGAATGTTTCGCGCCAGGCATCATGACGATTGACAGCACATTTTTCAGTCAATGCAACTAGTGCCTCCTTCGCATCGGCATGCACCGATACATCCGTCTTAATAATCTTATTGATCTCTGATCTGTCGATATCAATATGAATAACCTTTGCCTGTCTTGCGTACTTTGTAACATTCCCGGTAACACGATCGTCAAAGCGCATTCCTAATCCGATGAGCACATCGCACTCATTCGTATTTACATTCGTTCCGTAGTTGCCATGCATTCCGAGATAACCAGCATAGTTAGGATGGTCTGTCGGAAAACTTCCAAGTCCTAATAATGTACACGCAACAGGAATTCCTGTCTTCTCCGAAAATTCGATCAACTCCTTTGTCGCTCCTGACAATAATACTCCCTGTCCGGCTAAAATGTAAGGCTTCTTTGCGCCATTGATCAGAGCTGCAGCGGCATCAACTTCTGAATAGTTTAATACCGGTTTTGGTCTGTAGGTTCTGATACCTTCGCATTTTTTATACTCAATCTCATCGATGAGTTCATTCTGTGCATTCTTAGTTATGTCAATAAGTACTGGTCCGGGACGTCCTGTCCGTGCGATGTAAAATGCTTTTGCAATAGCGGGTGCAATGTCTTTCGCTTCTGTTACTTGAACATTCCATTTTGTTACTGGAATAGTAGTATTCACCACATCCGT
>JBBRFP010000222.1:0-4521 GCA_038241465.1 Cytophagales bacterium
TTTAGTACTGTCGCTCATCCACTCCAGTTTATTGATCCTGTTTTCAAATGACTTAGTTAAGTTATTCACCAGATCAAGCACTCGCTTTTTTGCATCTTCGTTAAAATACTTTTTTACGTAGAGCTGTCCCAACGCTTGTCCTAAAAGACCATCAACATTTTCTGTCATGATTTGTTGGCGTGGCTTCTGTGTGGCCTGACCAGATAGTACTTTGCTAAATTCAAAGGATGCATCCACAAAGGGCTTGCTCAGGATAGTAGCATACGATCGAATGCTGGTCGCCTTCAAGTAGATTTTCCAGTCATCAATGGAGGTAGATTTCAATAGCTCATTTAGTTTGTCGTAGTAGGCCAACTGAGACACATTCATGGAATCTGTTTTTGCATCCAGATTTGTCAGAAGGGTTGTCCAGCCGATGTTTGGATGCTTTTTGTGTAGAACTCCAACGCTCACTTTATTGTAATTTTTGTTTACATCCCGCATTTCCACTCTGGTCTTGTGGGAGCTCGCAATCTGTTTTTCGATGCCGTAAACAATACTTGCGTTCTTAGTCGCGGTAGCGTTATCACTTCCCGTCAGCTCAAACAACTTAATGATATAAATCTTATAGGCTTCCTGGATGCGAACAGTAGCTGAATCGGTCTTGAAAAAATAATCTCTATCGGGAAGGCCAATTCCGGATTGAGAGAAATTTGCGATGTTGATGCTGCTATTTTTATTATCCGGCCGCACGCCGAACCCAATAATAGAACGGTTACCTGTTTTTAGTTCTTCCGCGATAGTCTTCATGAAGGAAGGAAAGCTGTTGACGGCATCGATTCGCTGAAGCGTGGGTTTGATCGGTTCGTATCCACGTTTGTTGATGGCTACTGTATCCATACCGGACGCGTAGAAGTCGCCTATCTTTTGTTCAATGCTTCCTTTTTGATTTTCCTTTTTTGAAACGCTATCAAGAATATTCTCTAAAAGCTTCTTCTGAGGAATATTCATAAATGAATAGGATCCTACGCCTGACTGATCATTAGCTATTTCAGCAGTATCGTACCATTTGCCATTTACATAGCGAAAGAAATTGTCTCCAGGTTTTATAGAGGAGTCAATCCCTGCGACATCCACCAGACTTTTTTTGTTGGAATTGGAGGGTTTACAGGCGCCAAATGCTGCTAAGGCCAATAGGAAGTACGAGGCTTTATTCATAGGAAGGAGTTTCGCGAAAGGTAACAAACAAGCTTGGTGGATGGTAACCGATTATGGAAATTCTACTCCTGAACATAACTTGGTGGCAGTTTTGGACGCGAAAGGGGCCAAAGCCGACGGTTGCTTTGTAAAATGTGAAAAGTTAAAAGTTAAAGGTGCAACGTGAAACGTAGATTGATCCTTCGATTCCTGACTAACGGTTAATCAATTCAATTCTACAATCTTACGATCGTACAATTTTCTAGTCTTGTTTAGCCAAGCCTCGTGTCGGGCTTTAGACCAACGATTCGATTTACAGAAATTTCTTAATAATCTTTTCCACCTCGTGCTCTTTAAGAGGCTTCTTTATAAAAGCATTTACTCCTAACTTCAGCGCCAGATTGATCACTTCTTCCTCCGTGTCGGACGACATCATTATAATGGGAGTCTGCTTACCTTGCTCATTGCGCACGAGTGACAAAACTTCATCTCCATTGTGATACGGCATGTGAATATCGGTAATGATGAGGTCGAACGAATTCTCACGCAATTGTTTTAAGGCTTGAAGCCCATCCGATACCGAGACGGGTTCAATACTTTTTTTCCTTAGTAGTATCGTAAGTAAGGTCACGACTATCGGATCATCTTCGCAAATAAGTACTTTCATTTTAGTAAACAGTGTTGATCTTTTTCAGGAAAGATAACGAATTTTATGGCAGACGAGATCGGATTGTTATCTAGCCCTTTTTCAAATGTTGCTATTTGCAATTCAGTTTTTGGTCAATCCGATGATTCTTTGATGCGTTTAATCCGAGTCTTCATGGCACAGTATTTATATTCTTATATTGCTAACCCTGTGCAGGCCAGCTAGTACGCGATTTTGTACTTTCATTCCGACAATTAAAAATGCAAACCCTTAAAATCAACGTAATAAAGCGTCTTTTAATCACTTTGGGCGTGTTGCTGCTCGTCCTGGTCGTGATCATGATAATTATTTCCCCGTTCGCCAAATATTACGTCGAAAAACATGATGTTGACCTGATCGGACGGGAGGTTACTATTGGGTGGGCGTATGTGAATCCTCTGACAGGTTATGTCCACCTGCACGATGTAAAAGTATACGAACTGCAAGGTGACAGTGTTTTTGTGTCGGCTAAAGGCGCAAGTGCAAACTTTGCGTTATTCAAACTGCTGTCAAGACAAGTAGAGATCGAACATCTTTCCGTTGATCACCCGTGGGGAAAGATCGTTCAGAAGAAAGATTCGCTGAATTTTGATGACGTGATTGATAGATTGGACGGCAACGAATCCGATACAGCTCGACAGATCGTGAGGAATGATTGGCATGTCACACTGCTGGATACTGAAATAATCGGAGGGTAGTTTCATTATTACGACAAGATCATTCCAATCAATTACTTTATCAAAAATCTGAATATTACCGGGCCAGGTAAGACACAGGACGTTGATACGCTTTTCGCGAAGTTTTCTTTTGAGGACGGTAAGGGAAAGGGAACTATGAACGGGGATTTTACGGTCAATATGAAAAATCTTGACTATCGTTTTGGCGTGGGTGTTGAAGCATTTGATCTTGAAATTATCCGTCAATATATCTGGGAGCTTATCAACTACGGAATGTTTCATGCAACACTTGATGCTCAGGTTAATGCCACGGGAAACTTTAACTCTCAGGACAGCATCAGTGTAAAAGGTCGCCTTTTCCTCAGCGATTTTCACCTGGGCAAAACAAATGAGGATGCCTATGTAGCTTTCAAAAAGCTTTCCTTGATCATCAATGAATTGAGTCCCGAACGCAATAAATATCTTTTTGATTCCATCACACTGAATTCTCCCTACCTTAAGTACGAGATTTTTGATTCCCTTGATAATGTTCAGGCCTTGTTTGGAAAAAAAGGTAAGAATGTTACGGATATCACCCAACAGTCGGGAAGATTTAATCTGGTCATAGAAATCGGACGCTACATTAAAGAGATCTCACGAAATTTCTTCACCAGTAGCTTTCAAATTGGTACGCTCGGAATTTATGACGGGAATTTTACGTTTAATGACTATTCAATCAGTGAAAAGTTTTCTATTCAAGCGAGCCCACTTACAATCCGTGCGGATTCAGTAAACAGAACGAATAAACGAGTTGGTATTTCTTTAAAGTCAGATATCAAACCCTATGGAAACGCCAAGATTTTTATCAGTATAAATCCAAAAGACAGCGGTGATTTTGATTTAAAGTATCATCTTGAAAAAATCCCTGCTGCTGTGTTTAATCCTTACCTGATTTCAGTGACTTCTTTTCCGCTGGATAGAGGTACACTTGAATTGAATGGATTGTGGAACGTGAGAAACAGTGTCATTAAAAGTAGTAATCACATTTTGATCATCGATCCGAGGGTAACAAAGCGTGTTAAGAATAAAGACACAAAATGGATTCCTATGCCGTTGATCATGTCGCTGGTTCGGGAGCGTGGGAACGTAATCGACTACGAAGTGCCAATCACTGGCAATTTGAAGAATCCAAAATTTCATTTGCGTGATGTGATTGCCGATATGATCAAGAATATTTTTGTGAAGCCTGTTACAACTCCCTATCGAATGGAAGTAAAGGAAGTCGAGGCCGAAATTGAAAAATCATTAACATTGAGGTGGGGAATGAATCAACGGTTGCTCACTCATGATCAGACTGAGTTTGTGGATAATATTGCTAAATTCTTAAAGGATCATCCGAAGGCTTCGCTGGTAGTACATCCCGTTGAATACGAGACCAAAGAAAAGGAGCATATTCTATTCTATGAGGCTAAAAAGAAATATTTCTTGTTAGTTCAAAAGAAACAAGCTAAAGACTTTACGGAAGATGATTCGCTGGAGATTAGCAAGATGTCAGTAAAAGACAAAGGGCTGGTAAAATATGTCGGTCGTGGCCTGAGTGACACCGTGATGTTCACGCTACAGGAGAAGTGCCTCAATTTCATTGGAAATAAGGTGGTTAACAAGGCTTTTAGAGATCTCGTGAATCAACGGGAAAAATCGTTCCGTAGCTCGTTTGTTAAAAACGGAACTGAGAGTCAGGTGAAAATCAAAGCAAGTGAAAATCGTATTCCGTACAATGGTTTTTCATTTTTCAAGTTTGATTATCCTGATGGTATGGATGATAAATTGCGCAGTGCGTATGAAAAAATGAAGCAATTGAACAGTGAAGAGCCCAGGAAGAGATATTTGAAAGAGAGGGAGAGGCTCGCGCGGGATAAAAAGTAATAACCGCAGCCATGTATGTGAAAAGTGAAGAGCGAAGAGTAAGAAGAGTAAGAAGAGTAAGAAGAGTAAGAAGAGTAA
>JBBRFP010000223.1:0-4478 GCA_038241465.1 Cytophagales bacterium
ATAGAATTCAGAATTTGTCGCATGCCAAACAAGGATTTCTCTCTTGCGTTTGCTATGTAAATAAACTCCAGAGATTATCACCCGGTCGTTCATTTAAAACAGAAATTGGATTGGTAAAATAAAAACATGCAATAATTGAGCTTTAGGTGTTTGTAGCCGATATTAGCGATGATCTTATTTTCTACAGCGCTCATGACAGACCAACGTTTTTTGCCACCACTAGGATGCGTTGCACTCATCATGATGATATCCCTTATGAGCGCGAATGCCCAGGAGTCGGTGGCGGCCCGACTTATTATTATCGGTGATGCCGGAAAACTGCACAATGGAAAAAATGCAGTCGTGGATGCGGTGAAAAAATTTGTGACGCCGGACGACTCCGTATCCAGTATCTTTTTTCTTGGAGATAATATTTATCCAAAGGGTCTGCCGGACAAATCAGATAAAACCTACGCTGCAAGTGCTGCTGTATTACGGACCATTCTAAACTCGTTCAAAGATCATCGAGCGAAGGTATATGTTGTTCCTGGCAATCATGATTGGGAAAAAGGTGGTGTCAACGGGTGGCAACATATAAAAAATGAAGAACAATTTGTAAATGATCTCCATCAGTCCAATACGATTTTCATTCCTAAAGGCGGTTGTCCAGGACCTGAGGCAATTGAGTTAACGACCAATCTGATCCTGATCATTGCGGACACGGAATGGTGGCTGACATCCAACGCGAGGCCCGGCGCTGGAAGCACATGTGAATGTAAAACAGAAGAGGAGATCGTTACCAGGCTGAAAGAAATTGTACATCGCAATCCTGATAAAAAGATTTTGTTTGCATCCCATCACGGATTTCGTAGTTATGGAATTCACGGGGGATATTACACCTGGAAGCAGCATATTTTCCCGTTAACTGAGTTTTCAAAATATGCTTACCTGCCACTCCCAGTCATTGGTTCGCTCTATCCGATTTTACGAGGAAGCGTCGGTAATGTTCAGGATTTAAAAAATTCTAAGTATCAACATATGATCAGCTCAATTGAATCTAGCCTTTCAGAAGCCAAGGATCTAACTTATCTCGCAGGTCACGATCACAATCTCCAACTTATACAAGAAAATTACCGGAGTTATATTATCAGTGGATCAGGCACAAACAGGGATCGCGTGAAAAGAGGAAAGGGGTCTTTATTTGCTTCCGACAAAAATGGCTTTGCCGAAATCATTTTTGATAGTAAAGGCAGGGAGACACTGCGTTTTTACGAGGTAGATGAGAAAGGCGGGGTATTGCAGCTATTCACGGCCTCAATCAGCGGCGGTCATTAATGTACATAACAATTTGACGCCAGTGGCTGTTTCTTGCGTAGTTGGTGAGCTGAAACAGGTTAACGCAATCAATAACCCAAATTTCAAATCCCATTCACTATTCTAAAATCTATGAAAACTATTTTTTCTATTTTATTATCGCTTACACTGTGCTACTCTACAGCACAACGCCCTGTCGCCGATGTTATCAAGACTTCCAAAGGTGACCTTTCAATTCAACCAATCAATCATGCAACACTAGCGTTTACATGGAACGGAAAGACCGTCTATACTGATCCAAACGGGGGCAAAGCATTTGAAGGAATTGCTGCCCCTGACCTCATTCTCGTTACCGACATCCATGGTGACCATTTCAGTCCTGAAACTCTACAAGCAGTAAGTACCGATAAGACTATTATTATTGTTCCGCAAGCTGCTTATAATAAGCTCTCAGATGTATTGAAAGCAAAGGCTGTGGTATTAACCAATGGTCAAACAATCAATAAACTTGACATTGCGATCAATGCAATCACAATGTATAATCTTCCCGACGCCTCGAACAATGCTATGCATACAAAAGGAAGAGGTAACGGTTACGTTCTGACGTTCGGAAACAAAACTATTTATATCTCTGGTGATACAGCGGGCATTCCTGAGATGCGCTCATTAAAAAATATCGATATAGCATTTGTGTGTATGAACCTTCCTTACACCATGGAAATCAATGAAGCAGCCGCTGCCGTTCTGGATTTTAAACCTAAAATCGTTTATCCATATCATTACCGTGGCCAGAATGGACTCAGCGATATCGAAGCATTTAAGAAGTTGGTGAACGCAGGAAATAAGGATACTGAGGTTAGACTGAGGGATTGGTACGGGAAATAGTTTGATGATTGTTGATTGCAAAACGACATATTTATTCAATGCAATCAACAATCAATAAAACACCAAATCATTCACGGTACATATGTTAGCTCAATCACCAGAGCTTCCGCAGATCTGCTGCGGTAATTCGGGAACTGCCATGCGGCGGACCACACCCAGTGCTTTGTGAACCGCCACGCTCCTCCGAGGGAAGTTTCTCCCAACGAATGCTTGCCTGAAATATTTTCTGCGATGAGAGAAAGTCGGTTGCCGAATATCGGCTGTTCCAGTCCTACCTGTGTTCCAACCGGACTATCTGACAACAAAAGGTTTCGATCTTCTTCTCCGAGGAAAGAATCAGATCCCGAGTAAAGTCCGGTTATAAGCTTGGTTCTTGTTTTCGGAATGATGCTAACGAGGTTTGAATAAATATAGCTGCCAAAATTTCCACCAGTGGCGATCCCGGTTTGCGTTCCGATTGCAACGTTAAAAATTTTGTTCAGCTTAAACGCTTTTTGAACGTTGAACGTATAAAACGGAGAGTAAGGCAGCGTGCTTGAATTATTGTTTGTGAGGAACCTCGGACCAATGGAGGTAGTATTGACATTGAGCCCGATCAGGTTTACTCCGACTTCCCAATTATGTCCCAGTCCATAGCTGAAGGTAGTGTTGAACTGGACAGCATCGCCGGTCAAATTAAATTGCTGCTGAAAGAACAGTTTTTTTTCTTCCGTGATATCCGATGTAGGGACATTGAAAAGGTTTTGCTGGGCATGGTTTGTGAAAAATACGCATTGAAGTAAGATCGTAAAGAGGAACAGTCTCCTGAAGAAAATCTGGATCATTTAACAAAGGGAGCCTCGGTAGCGTGAAGAAATCTATACAAGTTAGAGCAGAGAATGGCCTATGGTCACGGGAAGACGAGATATTTATTTTGACATCCTTCCTATAGATAAAAAATAGGCACATTAAACTTTCCAGTGATCATTTGGATAGATGAATTATTCGCCGCACGATGTCAGGCGCAATGTTTAAGGGATTTAAGGATTTTCAGGATAAACCGTTGATCCGGTAATTACAATTTGTCATGTTTTCTGGCGCCAATACGCCTTGTAAGGAAGAATTAAACAGGTTCCTTCGTAACTGGATTTAAGGTTGTTCAGAATGAAAGCAACGCCGAGCTAGACGACCTCACCTACAAAGTCATAGGTTGTGCAATCAGCGTGCACAATACACTAGGGAATGGATTTCAGCAGGTAATTTATCAGCGCTGCCTTGCTATCGAATTTCGAGGGGAAAGGATAAGATTTGTGAAATCCTGATCCAAATCCTTTAGTCCTGCTCTTTCCTGGTTTCATTTGCCAACACCCTCAGCGAATTTTCATTATTTACCTTCACATAATTCCCATTTCCCTTCTCCGCCAATTGTTGTATCGCCTTCAACGGCTCTTCCCGCTGACTAAAATCAAAAACACTAAGCATGATCTTTGAAGAATTTTTTTCAACGAGCTGATAAAGAGACTCACCAGTATTAAACTCTCCATCGGTGGCCATGATAATCTTGTTGTTACCTCCCTCAATAAAATTCTTGTTAGCGGTCTTATACGCTAATGCTACCCCATCGATAATGTTGGTCTTTCCTTCCGATCGCAAATTCTGAATGGAGTTCATAATTTTTGCAGTGTCACTTGCGGAAACCGGAGATAAGTGAAGGGTAGCCTTACCTGAATAAATCACAATACTCACCTCGTCCTCTTTCCGCATAAGGCGAACCAACTGCTGAACACTCTTCTTTAGCAATGGCAACCGATCTGGCTTATCCATAGACGCAGAAACATCCAACAGTAAAACGAGATTGTTAAAAGCGTAACCATCAAATGAAATCACTTCAACAGGCGCTTCCGTAACAGGATCAGGTTCCTTTGGCAACTCTGCCTTTTTCTCTTCAGGCTTGGGAATTTCGTGATGAAACTTTGGTGGCTGCCGGATGTACATAAGAATATATACTGGTCGTAACGGATCATAGGTTGCGTGCTCATCCTCATTCAAAGCCAGGCCCGCAAACCTATTGTATTGCTCAACAATAATATTATGCATGTATAAGAAATCCCCATAGATTTTGTTCTTATCTTCAATTACCATGGGGAACTCCACAACTTTCTCTTCCAGTGTCTTTAAATAACCAGGAATATACTCGTATGGAATTTCTGGGGCGAGCCCGTCATAACTTCCACCGCGTTTGATGCCTTTCATATACTTCAGCTCGTTGATGATCAGATCACGCTGATCTTCGTGGATAGCTAACGTAGAGATGGGCGATT
>JBBRFP010000224.1:0-4462 GCA_038241465.1 Cytophagales bacterium
ATACGCCCACCTCGAAAAACTATACGGAAGTCGGTTACGGCCTTGATGGCATTCTACGAGTCTTTCGACTTGAATTTGCGGCAGCGTTTCAAAATGGGAATTACACCGACAGCGGATTTAGGATTGGTATTGCTTCTACGATCGGTGTAAATTTCAATGATTAAGCCTTTGATCTTTCCAGCAGACACCTCCAAGTAAAAGGAAGCCCATAACGGATTTCCTTATATTTGTTTTCGTCCTTGAGAATTTTCTTTACGTGCTTCACGTGAACCCTCAAAGAATTAGATTTGTCCCATGGCACTTTCCATTGACCGGTTTTTATCGTCGCGTGAATTCTATCCTGTCGTAGATGTGCGGTCGGAAGGTGAATTTGCGTTGGGTCATATGCCGGGCGCGATCAATATTCCGCTGTTGAACAATGAAGAAAGAGTAATTGTTGGCACGGTGTACAAGCAGCAAGGTCAGCGACAGGCCATTAACGAAGGATTCAGGTTGGTTGGGCCAAGGTTGTCAGACATTATTCAAACAACGGAAAAAGTAGCGAAAGGCAGGGAAATCTTAGTGCATTGCTGGCGTGGCGGTATGCGATCAAATAATTTCTGCCAGTTCGTAGCAATGGCTGGTATTAAGTCGCAAACCTTAGCCGGAGGTTATAAGTCGTATCGTTCGCTAGCCCTTGAATCATTTAAAAAGCCGTTTCAAATTCTTTTGCTTGGTGGGTGTACAGGAAGTGGCAAGAGCGAGGTATTGCGTGCATTGAGCGCGCAGGGCGAACAAATTCTTGATCTGGAAGCCCTCGCAAGCCATAAGGGATCAGCCTTCGGAGGTTTAATGATGGAGCCGCAGCCGACGACGGAACAGTTTCAAAATGAATTATTTGAAGCGATCCTGAAATTGGATCAATCCAAAAGAATCTGGGTGGAGGACGAATCGATCGCAATTGGTAAGATCTTTTTACCAACAGATTTCTGGCAACGCATGGCTCAAAGCAAAGTGGTGCAGATGGATGTCCCCAAAACCAGCCGGATACAACGATTAGTACATGATTATGGATCTGCCGACCGAACAGAGTTTCTGGAGACAATGGGAAAGATCGTTAAGCGATTAGGTGGACAACACTATAACGCGGCGAAAGAAAAGTTAATGGAGGGGGATATGCATTCCGTAATGGATATTCTGTTGACTTATTATGATAAGGCATATCTTGGGAGTCTTGACAAACGCACGGCAAAGATTCACAGCAAAATGCCATGGGATGGCAAGAGTGTTGAGCAAATAGTGAAGCGACTTGTTGCGATTTAGCCTTTGTTTGATAGGTGTCCTATTTATTCAAAGTGCCCTTTAGCAGCTCAGCTGGAAAACGACGAAATCGTCAATGGCGGTTACTATTTTGCATTCCCACTGCCTATTTGGTATAAAAACTTAGTATGACTGACATAAAACTTACTCAATTCTCCCACGGTGCTGGCTGCGGCTGTAAGATTTCTCCCGCTGTGCTTGATGCAATGCTTCATTCAGATTTACCCAAAGCCAAATTCTCATCGTTGCTTGTTGGAAATGAATCAAAGGATGATGCAGCGGTATTTGACATTGGTAATGGAACCTGCATTGTTAGTACAACAGATTTTTTTATGCCCATCGTTGATGATCCATTTACATTTGGAGCGATTGCTTCGGTGAATGCCATCAGCGATGTGTATGCGATGGGAGGGAAACCTTTTATGGCAATCGCTATTCTTGGTTGGCCCATCAACAAGATTCCACCAGAGGTGGCGAAAGAAGTATTGGAGGGCAGCCGCAAAATTTGTGCTGAAGCCGGCATTCCTCTCGCCGGAGGGCACAGCATTGATTGTCCTGAACCTGTTTTTGGTTTGGCAGTTACGGGTCAGTTAAAAAAAGAGAATCTCAAACGAAATGATACCGCAAAGAATGGATCAGCTCTTTATCTGACCAAGCCGCTGGGTGTTGGAATTGTAACTACCGCTCAAAAAAAGGGAATAGTAAGTGAAGCACATTTGAAAAAAGCAGTGGACACAATGCTTACCCTCAATTCATTGGGCGGCGAGCTGGGGCAACTCTCATACGTAAATGCAATGACCGACGTAACCGGCTTTGGATTCCTTGGACATTTGTGTGAGGTCTGTGAAGGGAGTAATCTTTCGGCAGAGATTTCATTCAGCAAAGTCCCAAAGTTTGATTTTCTGGAGACCTATATTCAACAAAAGTCGATGCCGGGCGGAACTCAACGAAATTGGGAAAGTTATGGAAGTAAGATTGGAACAGTCGATGACATCCAGCGGATTATCCTGGCAGATCCTCAAACTAGTGGTGGATTATTAGTGTCAGTAGATGAAAATAGAACTGTAGAATTCGAAAAATTTGCAACCGATCTAGGCTATAATTTGAAACCATTGGGGAGATTAGTAACAAAACAGAAGGATATTGTAAAGGTCAATGCGTAATAATTTTCAAAAGACGTAAACCTGATATGCGTTGACATCGTGGTCAGGTAAAGATGTATTTACAGACAGTACCTCAATCATTCAAAGAGGCACAGACAGCACGTGCTCTGGAAAAAGCTGCTCCGGTTTCAACGGGTGTGAGCATGAAGGATAAAGGGGAGTTGAATAGATTATTGGTATCAGGGTCTGATGGATCCACCTCGTCGGAACGGAACTAACACGACTTCGATATTCGACATTTAAATATCGAACAGGGATTATTGAACGCCAAACGCTGAAATTGATGATTCTTACAAACTAAGATTGATCACTTCGTTTTGATCCCTCTATTTCCAGAATCAACTCAGCACCATACGCCATTGAAGGTGTTTGATATCCTGGTTTAAAATTACCACTTATTATTTTTTGAGCAATCAGAACAGCTGTCTTTGCAGTCAATGAATATCCACTGATGGTCTCCAGACGACTAACACATTCTTTTCCTGTGTTGTCCCAGACTTTTCCCCAGAGATAGCTTTTTCCACCTTGAAGTTTTTCTTCGCTTGGTCCTGCCGGCTCTTTATCAATTTTTTTCAACATCAGCTTCTTAACCCAAACCATGCGTAATAACCAGCCCAGGTAGTTACTTTTTTTTGCAGTACTAATCATTTTTGCAGTTGCGCCGGTATACACTTCGATGTTTGGAATAGCTGTGCTTCGCCATGCAGTAGCAATATCACCCCACGGGATACAAAGTGTGATTGTTTTGAAGGCTCCGAAATCAATTTCCATTGATCGCGATCCCAACGCAATAGCAGTAAGTTTTCCGTTTTGTCTTACATAACTTCCGTAGCCCAAACCTTCAGTCATGCTTTTTTTAGTGCCACGGGAGAGGCCACCTTTTGACATGGTGAATGCTAATTGCAAGTGGGTAGCGGACGGCAATCTGTTTTTTAAGTGAAGAGCAAGACAATCAGAAGGCACCACATCAAAGCCTGTCCCCGGCATAATCATGATGCCTTTTTCTTTCCCTTTGCCATCAAGTTCTGAAAGGGATTCGAATACCTGGTATTCACCAGTAATATCAGTATAATGCGTTTGGGTAGCGAGACAAGCGTCACTCATTGTCTTTGCGGTATGCTTGAAAGGTCCTCCGCAGTGAATGACCACGGCAGCAGGTTCCAATAACGTTTTCATTGCATCAAGATCATCGCTTGCTACCACTTTGTATGGATACCCTGATGATGCACTCTGCAGTTTGAGCTGAGCTTCATTTCTGCCAGCAAGAATAACCTTAAGATTTTTACTTCGACAATCTTCTATAATCAGTTTTCCAGTGTACCCGTATGAACCATAGACAACAATCAATGAAGTATCTTTCATAGTACGTAATTTATGATGGATTAAAAACCTTTTTGAAATTACTTGCAGATCACTCTTTAACTCGTTCGACGGAGGTAACGAACGTTCTGGTTTCACCTCTCCAGGGAAATTTAGTGTAAACTTTTTTATAGTGAAGATTTACACGCTCACCGCTAAGGGCGACGGCTTCTAATGTCTTAATCACGCCCTCCTCATGTCCTTCTACAGAGAAGTCAAATGATTCTGCTATCGGACTTGTACCTTTTAGCGCGCCGAAAGTTTCAAGGTTAAGTTTCCCCTCGTATGTTTTGAAAATGACACCCATCTTGCTGATGCGCAACACCTTTCCCGCCATCACCCCTTCATCATATGTTGCAAAATAAAGGAAAGCCATCGCGGCAACTCCTCCAACGATAATTACAATAAGGGCTTTTTTAAGAAAGCTTTTGGTTTTTCTCTTTGCCCGCTGGCCGAAATTTTCATTTTCCATTTTCTAGCGCTTAGAAGCTTCTAATTTAGCGTTTCTTAGTTTAACATAGAAGTAGGTGGCTCCGGATATAAGCAGGATGGATATGAATTGTGAATTCGATAGATAGTCTTGAATAAGGAATCCCCGCTCAATATCCCCTCGAAACACTTCAATCGCAGCCCGGCCAACG
>JBBRFP010000225.1:0-4456 GCA_038241465.1 Cytophagales bacterium
ATGCGCTGCAAGTATTGCCTGACTGATCATATCATCGCTGATCGTGAAGACACAAATCTTAAGACTCTTAGTCGCTGCGTTAATTTGTTCGTTGATAGCCTGCCGGCAAGCTTCGCCAGGACTGAAAAACGCCACCGATCGCGCGGTTGACTTTGTATTCAAGGCACTGTTTGTATTCTTCACCCACTCGAGGATCTGCTTGTAATTCGTTTCGTTAATCTTATCATTGGCAAGATCGAACATCTTGCTGCGCAGAAAATTCAACTGATCGGTGCCAAGACCGTTCGACACCACAAGTGATTTCAGCGTCTGCTTTTCCTGTTTGTTCAGAATGGAATCGGAGAGGCTTTTGGAGAGATGATCAATGATTTCTTGCATGGTTTGCGAATATTAATGAAAGATGAAAAAATTCCGGCAAATTCGAATATCTACTTGATTGCCAACCTCACTATTACTGAATAACGATTACCGATCCGCGCAGTTTCTCCCTATCTTTGCCCCCTTATTTTATAAAAGATGATTTCAGTAGACGCAGTCACGGTAGAGTTCAACGGCACAGCCCTTTTCAGCGACATTTCTTTCAATATAAATGACAACGACCGGATAGCCCTTATGGGAAAAAACGGCGCGGGGAAATCAACGCTCCTGAAAATCATTGCTGGTGCGAGTAAGCCTACCCGCGGGAAGGTCTCAGCACCTAAAGACGCGGTGATCGCTTACTTACCTCAGCATCTCCTGACGGAAGACAATGCGACAGTCTTTGAAGAGGCTTCTAAGGCATTTAGCAAGATCCTCGACATGAAAAAGCAGATGGACGAGCTTAATCATCAATTGGAAACCAGAACCGATTATGAATCTGACGCCTATGGGAAGATCATCGAGCAGGTGTCGGAGTTGAGTGAAAAATATTACTCGGTAGAAGAAATCAACTTCGATGCTGAAGTAGAAAAGACGTTGATGGGGCTTGGTTTCTTGAGAAGCGATTTCACCCGCCCAACAACGGAATTCAGCGGGGGATGGCGCATGCGAATTGAGCTTGCCAAGATTCTATTGCAGAAGCCTGATCTTGTCTTACTGGATGAGCCCACTAATCACATGGATATTGATTCCATCCAATGGCTCGAGGATTTCCTGATAAACAATGCTAAGGCCGTTATTGTGATCAGTCACGATAAGACCTTCGTGGATAACATTACCAACCGTACGATTGAGGTGACAATGGGTCGTATTTATGATTACAAGGCGAAGTACACGCATTACCTTCAGTTGAGAAAAGAACGCCGCGAGCAACAGCAAAAGCAATTTGAAGATCAGCAAAAGCAAATTGCCGACATTCAGCAGTTCATCGACAGATTCAAAGGAACGTATTCGAAAACACTGCAGGTGCAATCCCGCGTAAAAACGCTGGAGAAAATTGAAATCATTGAAGTAGACGAAGTGGATTCATCGGCCTTGAATCTAAAATTTCCACCAGCCCCACGTTCAGGAAATTATCCGGTTATTATTGAAGGCATGACAAAAAAGTATGGAGATCATACTGTTCTTAAGGATGTTTCACTCACGATCTCGCGTGGCGAACGAATTGCCTTTATCGGGAAAAACGGTGAAGGTAAATCCACGCTCGTAAAAGCGATCATGAATGAGATCGAAATAGAAGGTAAGGTACAGTTGGGTCACGGGTCAATGATTGGATACTTTGCTCAGAATCAGGCTTCTCTTTTAGACGAAGGACTTACCGTATTCCAAACGGTCGATCAGATAGCGGTTGGGGATGTTCGAACCAAAATCAAAGACATACTGGGCGCATTCATGTTTGGAGGTGAGGCCATCGAAAAGAAAGTAAAGATGCTCTCGGGTGGTGAGAAGACGCGACTGGCGATGATCAAACTACTCCTGCAGCCTGTGAATCTTTTAATTCTTGATGAGCCTACCAATCACCTTGATATCAAGACGAAAGACATTTTAAAAGACGCCCTCATCGCCTTTGATGGTACGATGATTCTTGTTTCCCACGACCGCGATTTCCTTGACGGACTTGCTACAAAAGTATTTGAGTTCGGCAATAAGAGAGTGAAAGAGCACTTTGAGGATATAACGGGTTTCCTTCGGAATAAGAAGATGGAGAATTTGAGAGAGATCGAGTCGAACAAGAAATAGCAGCAGGATCGGTAATCAGTAATCGGTGATCAGCGATCATTGAAGATTTGCGAGACTACGATGAGCTGCGTTTTTATTTAATGATCTCCAATCACTACATTCATCCCAATGAGTTTATTGAGCGTAAACAAGGTTAGCAAGAAGGGTGATAAAACGCACATCGTGTCGGATGTGAGCTTTGAGCAGCAGCGTCAACAGAAGATTGCGCTTGCCGGGGAGACCGGTTCAGGAAAAACTACGCTATTGAAAATGATTGCGGGACTTATTCAGCCCGATGAAGGTGATATTTTTTTCGAAGAGAAAAGAATTCCAGGCCCTGAAGAAAAGTTGGTACCGGGCCACAACTCAATAGCTTACCTCTCACAGCAGTATGATCTCGCTAAGTTTTTGCGCGTTGAACAAGTACTTGCGTATTCAAACAGTTTGGCAGCAGACGATGCTCAACTCTTATATGAAGTATGCCAGATCACCGAGTTCATGAACAGGCGGACGGACGAGCTGTCGGGCGGTGAGAAGCAGCGGGTTGCCTTGGCGAAAGCGCTGGTTGGCTCACCTCAATTGTTATTGCTTGATGAGCCTTTCTCCAACCTTGACATCACTCATAAGAATATTTTAAAGCTTGTGATCGATGATATTTGTGAGCAGCTACAAATTAGTTGCATTCTTGTTTCGCATGATCCGTTGGATACGCTGCCATGGGCTGATCAAATCCTGATCATGAACGAAGGAAAAATCATTCAAAAGGGTGCTGCGAAGGCGATTTACCGGAAGCCTGTTGATGAATATGCAGCCGGTCTTTTTGGCAAATACAATCTCTTCTCAGTCGATGCGACCAACGTTCTTGTTGAGAAACTTGGGGTCAAAACAGAGAGCAAGAAATTCATGGCCAGACCAGAAGATATTAAGCTCGTGCCGTGTGAGGACTCCATGCCTAGAGGTATTGTAAAAGCGATCAGTTTCTATGGTAGTTATTATGAGACTGAAGTGGCAATATTGGAATCGGTTATCACTGTAAGAACAGGAGAGTCTCAGGTTGAGGTGGGGGATGAGGTGGGGATTGTGATCAATGACCGGTGACCTGTGATTCCTAATCGGTATTCGGATCGGTAATCGGATCGGTGATCGCTGTGAGACACACCTAATGTCTTCGTGCGGTGTAGTACAATTTTCACTACGCGTTTAATAACAATAAGAAGCAAACCATAATCGACACTACCGCCATCAGGCTGATGATCAGAAATGCTACACCTTTTCCTTGGAGGTCTTCATGACGCGATGGGATGAGTTCGAAGATGGCAAACAGCGTCTTCGTTGATCTCCATGAGAAGACACAGAAAAGAACAAGCGAGAGCAGCACGCCACCCCAGAAGCCGGCGTTCGCGCCTGTCGAAATAAGATGCCCCAACGACATAGCAGCGACACCAGACACTGCACCTGAAATCAGCGCTGTCTTGGCTTTCATTCCGATGAAAATGACAGAAGCAATTCCGCAAAGAATTAAGAAGGCTCCGTAATAAAATAAAAGAGTAAATGCTTCCTGATGTTCCATGTTTTGAGTTTAGAGGATGATGGTGAAAGTAAATATAGATAGGAAGTAGGCAACTTTTTCGGAGGCGGGGTGGTGGGTGGTTGGTTTAGTAGGTAATATCACTGGCCCAAACCTGGTTTACATCTGTAACCTGACGAGTCTCCAGCAGGTTATCAAAACGGGTTTAAGGAGTTAGTGGTTCAGTGAAAAGAACGTTTGGCCTGCGTCATGAATTTTTTTTGATGTCCAAATTATACTCCTTTTCTGCCAATTCAATCATCTTATCCTTAAACTCGTTCATGATTTGCCGATTCATCCGTTCCTTGACGGACAACTTCTCAAACGCTTTTAATGTAGCCATATATTTCCAATTTTGGGTTTACTCTAGTTCCAAAATCGGTCAACCTATGTCAGGCAAAGACCAACCACCAACCGGCAACCACCCACTACCCACTACCCACTACCCACTATCAACCACCCACTACCAATTACTACTCCGCTCTGTCATATTTCTTATTAATATTCTGAACACCCTCTTTCATCCATACAGGAGCAGGAGAATCCTTTAGATAATAGTCAAAGTATTGCTGCATGCGCACGAGAAAATCTTTTTGATTTGCTTCTATGGCAAGGTGATGTCCTTCATTCGGATAGGAAAGTAAGATCACTTCTTTATTAAGTCTTCTTGCCGCATTGTAAAATTCAAGGCCCTGGCTCCAGTCAACAGCTCCATCAGCCGTACCATGAAGGATCATAAACGGTGTCTTGATA
>JBBRFP010000226.1:0-4451 GCA_038241465.1 Cytophagales bacterium
CGTCGATTCATTCGCTTGCACGTACATCATAACTTTATTCAACGATGCGATGGAATCTGCTTTTGAAAAATAAACAAACCACTGATCGTTCAGCCTATTCATCACCAATGATAAATGCGTGTGACCCGCGATGGCAATAGACGACAACGAATCAACAAAACTTTTAACCACCACAATGCCGACTTTTAAAAGTTGTGTCCTATTTTGCATCAACAGAATAAACACGATTGCCGGGACAAAATATTGAAGAAACACAACCAGGTACTCCGGATGCAGCTTGATATTTCCATACAAAGCAACAACGACGGCAAATACCGCCACCGCGACGACGAACGGTGACGCGTATTCGGGGCGTGGGAGATTTGCCCGTTCCATCTTTAAGAGAAGGTTTCCAACTCCAAAATAGATCATCACAGAAAGAAAACTTATTGTATAAACGCCCGCCAACGCGCCGAGATCACCACCCGTCACAAACAGAACAGACAAGCACAAAATGAAAAATAATATCAGTATCCTGTAGGAACTACCCCTCTTATTTTCCTTCAGCGTGAACTGAGGCAAAATTCGGTCGAGGGCTATTCTTCTGATTAATCCACTCACTCCAACATACGACGTAAGCACTGCCCCGCTCAACACCAGTACTGCATCGATCGAAATAACCTTGCTGAGCCAGGCCCCATTAATGCTAAAACCCAAATGAGAAAGCAATGCCTCCTTGTGGAGCGAAATGTCGGATCGTGACAATACCATTATTGCCAGCAGGGCGATGGCCGGATTAATGATCGTCACCGCAATCCACATATTGCGAAGCGTCTTCGCAAAAACCCCGGGACGTTGTTCTTCCACAAAGTTTGCAGAACTCTCAAATCCTGAAATGCCGAGCATTGCGGCACAAAAACCAAAAAATATAGCCGATGTAATTGTTCCATTCAAAGGCATATTAAAATTTGCAACACCTACATCAAAACCATTTTCAATTACAAACCAGATCCCCAGACCGATCAAGAGAGCAATTGACGTCAGATGGAAAATAAATATTACCGTAGCGACAATCGCCGATTCAGATATGCCCAAAATTGTAATAACTAAGAAAAATAAAAGCAAACCAACGGTAGCGGTCACAATTGGCAGCGAATCAATCAAGGTATGCAGATAGTGCATTGCTTCAGAGGCTGATATGACGGCAGTAGCCATATACGATAGTATGGTCAGGCAGGCAGCAACGGAGGCATTGCTCTTGGTGGTAGTATTCAAAAGAACATTATAAGCTCCTCCATTGAGGGGAAGAGCACCAACTACTTCTCCGTAAATTCTTCTAAATAAAAAGAGTACCGCAGCAACGATCAGCAGCGCAATCCATGCGTATTGCCCTGCATACCCAATGGTCAGTGCCGCAACATAGAGGCAGGAGGAAGTAATATCATTACCGCAAATAGCAGTAGCGTGAAGTTGATTGAGTTTTTTATGCTGCGTCATTTGAACTTACTCCAATAGGTTTAAATAGTAATAGCATTAGTCTGCCGAGTCTTTCCTTGTATTGACGTTGAATGCCGGTGCAACATAGTCATTGGGTAAATAATTTGCCGGTATTGCTGTCGAATTCCCATCGCGGGCGGCACGGTAATGTGGCGACATAATTTCTACCCCCGCTTCATTAAACTGATCCTGAATATTTTGATGCAATCCCGAATAAATTATTGCCATGTTGCCCGGGTGATGTGTAAAGGCATTCAATTGATATGCCACGTAAAAGTCATCCAGACTCGTCTGAAGTACGAAGGGCTTTTTATCTGCTGATTGTAGAATTCCCTCAGTAGATAATGCTGCCTTTATCAATAACTCATGAACCTGTTTCCACGGGACATCATATCCAATGGTTACGCTGGTGTAAAGCACCAAACCGAGGGCGCTGGCAGAAGTAGTGTAATTAATTGTATGACCAGAAAGGATCGCTGAATTTGGAATCGTGATCTCTTCATTTTTAATAGTTCGCAACCTGGTGACCAAAATCGACTTTTCAATCACATCGCCAGTAATTTCTCCTATCTTAACTCGATCCCCGATCTTAAAGGGTCTCATATAAGTTATCACCAAACCTGCTACGGCATTCGCAATGGCCGACGATGATCCCAATGAAAAAAGTACACCAACGAAAACCGATACTCCTTGAAATATAGGAGATTGAGAACCTGGTAAATAAGGGAAGATGATAATAAAACTGAATGCATAAATCAAGAACTTTATAATATTCAATGTTGGCTTTGCCCAGTCAGGATAAAAATTTTCAATTCGCAGTCTCCCGCAAGCAATTTCATTGGCGATAAAGCTGAGAACTTTTATAAAATAATGTGTCATCACCCCTATTACCAGAATGGTGAAAAGATTTGGGATATAGTTAATGAATGCGTCCGTTACTTTTTTAAGGGGAGAAGATATCCAGTTGATAAGCGTTTCAGCAATCCCACGGGTCCAGGGAAATACGCTGAACAATAATGGAAGCGAAATGAATAGCAGCAAAACAATTACTGCCAGCCTTAAAATATTCGTTATAAATAATGTTACCTGAAGTTGACGGTCACTGTCTAGAAGTTGATACGACCTAAAACGAAGTCCTTTCAATACACGGCCCTTAAGCGATCTGAGTTTAACTTCAAGTCTCTTAAAGCCAACATTTATGATCTTAATAAGAATAAAAATTCCTACCAAAATCAGAACAATTGTAGCAATCCGAATGCCGATGTTATAAAGACTGCGATCGTTGCGTTCCCTCGCAATTTCCGTGCGGATCTTATCTCTATATTCGAGTGCAAGCGATCTCCTTGGTTTTGAAAACCAGATCGCGTCAAGTTCATTGATGCTCATGATCACCTGATCACGAAACAAGATTTCAGAATTCGTTTCTGTGTCAATGATCGTAAGAGAGTCTATTCGAAAATTATAATTTCCATACAGCGATACAATTCTATTCGAAATTGCTTGCGCACGGTCTGAAGCTTCAAACGATCCGACTTTTATATAAACCAAAAAAAGTGTATCATAAAACGGAGCAACAGCATATCCGACGGCCACGGATTTAAGCTTATCAAGTCGTTGACGCTGTTCAACTTTTTTGAGAGAATCCTCCTTTTCTATGATCCTTAATTTTTCTACAAGAGATTCCCTTTTCCGACCCTCTCGAAGTGCTTCGATTTCAAACAGCAACAACAGCCGCTTTACCGAATCCGCGCGATGCGTACTATCCATTTGCCTCAAAAGTCCCGCTGATCGTTCCGCTGATATTGAATCCTTATTCTGACTATAGCCTTTTGACACGCCGATCAACACCAAAACAACAAAAAGATATGTTTTCATCATCAATACACTAATACGTCAGGAGGGCCGTGCAATTCGCCGCGTGCGCCACTACAATCCAAAACTAAAGAAACAATTAATTTCTTCCATAATCACTTCCCTACGCACCATTAATATCAATTTTCAGATCATTACGAAGGAGGTAAACAAAGCTGGTATCAAAATTAATAGTGGGTTTCGCCGCACTGACCCGGCTAAAGCTCTCAATGAAAAGGCTAAAAAATGATCCTTACATTGAATGCACATCATTCAATTGCAGTTCCATTAATTTCTTCTTATTGACCGATTCAAGCACATATATATCCTTTCTTCGGTCCTTCAAATTCGTTACCGACCCGTTATGATTTAATGCCTTTAGTAGTGACAAATCAACATCGACAATCAGCGTCATCTCGGTGTTAGCAGTGGCCTCTGCCTTTATTCCGTTGGTTGGAAAAGCAAAGTCACAGGGAGTAAAAACCGCCGACTGGGCATATTGAATGTCCATATTATTTACTTTCGGCAAGTTTCCTACACTGCCCGCAATAGCAACAAAACATTCATTCTCGATCGCGCGCGCCTGGGCACAGTGACGAACACGGGTGTAAGCATTTTGTGTGTCAGTAAGAAATGGAACAAACAGTATATCCATTCCTTCGTTGGCCAACAGTCTGGAAAGCTCAGGAAACTCAACGTCATAGCAAATCAGAATTCCAATTTTTCCACAGTCCGTATTGAAAGTTCTAAGCTTATCACCGCCGACGAGACCCCATGCTTCCCGTTCTCCAGGTGTAATATGAATCTTTTGATATTCTTCCACCAACCCGTTACGATGGCACAAGTAGCCGATATTATATAGTTTTCCATCCTCTATAGAAGGAAAACTCCCCGTAATTATATTTGTATTATAGGCGATCGCCAATTCCGTAAACTTCGCCTTCAGTGGCTCCGTATATTTTGCCAATCCTCTTATTGCTTCCGCTTCTGTTAGATTGTTATATTCTGCCATCAGCGGCGCGTGGAAGAATTCCGGGAACAAAATAAAGTCAGATTTATAATCCGATGCTGCATCGACAAAAAACTCAACTTGCTCGCACAATGCATCAAAGTCTTTTAGTGGC
>JBBRFP010000227.1:0-4438 GCA_038241465.1 Cytophagales bacterium
ATGATGCCACACTTGACACCCACGTAGTGATGCTCAGACCACTGAGCTATCAAAATCAAGTCTTTTTTGGAAATTCTTAAATCATTTAATTCATCCAATGAGTGCGCAAAGCCGCATTCAACAGAAGCTGAAGAAGACAAGCCGGCACCTGCTGGGATGTCACCATCAAATACGCAATGAAATGGCATTAATTTATGTCCACGATCAACCAGTTGACGGAGTATACCTAGCAAAAAATTGGCCCAGGCTGGCTTATCCATGCGCTGAGGATTGAGTAAGTCTACCTCGATCCCTTCATTGTACTTTAATGAATAAATTCGTGATGTTTTGTCGTGAGACTTGGAAAGACAAAAGTGGGTACTGAAGTTAATCCCTGCAGGCATTACAAAGCCATCATTGTAATCCACATGCTCGCCTAGCAAATTTATCCTGCCAGGTGATCGGGTTATCAATTCTATTTCTCCAAACAGATTATTAAATTTATCAACAACACTTTTATATACCGTACCCACTGATTTTACTTTAGATGATGAGTTAGAGATTAAAGAGATCCGCGTAGTTAGTGAAATTGTAATTTAGAATAGATAGACGTTGATAAAAAATCAAAAAATAACGATACCGGAAACGTTATCTTAAAACCTCATTCCAAAATTGCTAGACTAGTCCTCATCTTGCAGAAGCAAACCGTGCTGTGATAAGAAATTTAAAAATTGCTGCGTGTGTATGTTCAATAATCATATACATTGAGATTAAATATGAGCTTTATCCATTTTGATCGTTAAATTCTTGGACATTTAGATCAGCGTTAACACCAATCCCGCCTTTTACGTGAATTGGTAATTACTTCTATCCACTTTCATTTTTGAAATCTTCGACATCTTAACCCTATTGTCCTCGCCCAAAGCAGTCTCAAACAATACGACTAAAAGAATATTTCCTGTGCCGACCGAAAGGTATTGGCATGCGCCTCGATAATATCGCGAATGTCAGGGGAATAACCACCACCCATACTTGCTACTAACGGTATCTTATTCAGTTTGGCCGCCTGTAGTACGATTCGATCGCGTTGCTTGCACCCTTCCCGGCTAACACTCAGTTTCCCAAGTTTATCGGTGTCCAAGATATCAACCCCCGACTGAAAGAAGATAAAATCGGGCTCTACTCGCTCGAGCAGGTTCTTAAGATTCACTTCCAGTGTTTTCAAATAGAAACCATCACTCGTGAAGTCTGCCAGGCCAATGTCCAAATCAGAATTTTCTTTCATCATTGGATAGTTATTGGCGCCATGCATACTAAACGTAAATACACGCGGGTCATTGTTAAAAATCTGTGATGTTCCATTTCCCTGATGCACATCCAGATCTACAACCAAAATTTTGCTCACCAGCTTTTCATGTAGCAGATAATGAGCAGCGATAGCGATATCATTTAGTAAACAATACCCCTCCCCTCGGTTGGTGAAGGCATGATGCGTCCCCCCGGCAATGTTCATCGCCACGCCAAACTTCAAGGCAAACAAAGCGCATTGAACGGTACCCTGTGCTATCGTGATTTCTCTGGTAACCAATTCCCGCGAAAGCGGAAACCCAACTCGCCTGACTTCTTTTGCGTCTAGCGCTAACGTGTTGAGTCGTTGCCAATACTGGCGATCATGCGCGAGCATTATCCAACGCTCTTCCATCGGCTGGGGATGAAAGATATTCTCAGATTTCAATGTACCCTCATAAAGAAGTTGTTCCGGAAGCACCTCGTACTTGCTCATCGGAAACCGGTGGTTGATCGGCAATGGCAGTATGTATGAATCGGTCCACGCTACTTTTAGCATTCTCGTTTTCGATGATACGTTTTTGGGGATTTTTCCTTCTATTTTTTTCTTTGTGACTATCCGGATCCAGATCAAGGAACAAGAATGCCATTGCTCTTGACATAGGTTGTAATTTCTCACCACTCAGCACGCGAGCCGATGTAGTAAAAGGCTTGGAAAGCCCCTTCGCCAGGTAGTTTGAAAGAGCCATGACTCATGGCTCAGACTCATGACCTCCGAACTTTACTTTTTACCCACCCGATACAACCTTCCCTGATCAGTTACTGCATACAACGCACCGTCTACTCCTTGCGTAACATCACGGAAGCGTTGCTCTTCTTTTTCCAGTAGTCGTTCTTCGCCAACAACTTTGTTATTTTCAATGACAACCCTGCAGATGTGCATGCCGCTGAGGCTCGAGATAAATAGATTATTCTTACATTCAGGAATAACGTCGCTGTTATAAAAAGTGATTCCACTAGGAGAGATCACTGGATCCCAATAGTAAACGGGCTGCTCCATGCCTACTTTTTGTTGAATGGAGTCCCCTATTTTCTTGCCCGCATACTCAATGCCGTACGTGATCGTTGGCCAGCCATAATTCTTTCCTGGCTCTACGCGATTCAACTCATCTCCTCCCCTTGGTCCGAATTCAGTTTCCCACAAATCTCCGGTTACCGGGTGAATTGCAATTCCCTGCACGTTGCGATGACCGTAAGAATACAGCTCAGGCCTTGCGTCTGTCTTGCCTTCAAACGGATTGCCTGCCACTGGCATGCCATCGGTGGTAATGCGAATCACTTTGCCTAATCCTGAATTTAGATCCTGCGCCTTCGGACGTGTCTCTAAATCAGAACGCTCGCCTGTCGAGAGAAATAAATTGCCATCCTTCGAAAAAATTACACGACCACCATAATGCAATGTTCCTTTATAAGCGGGCGTAGCACGGTAAATCACGGTTACACCTTCCAGGCTCTTTTCATCATTCGACAACTTACCTTTCGCCACCGCGGTAAGATTTCCAGGCTCTGAGAATGCCCAGTACACCATTCTGTTTTGTGCAAAGGAAGGATCAATACAAATTCCAAGTAGTCCACCCTGGTCTTTGTCATTTACTGATGGAATGCCGCTGATCGGTTCACTCATGCTGCCGGCCGCGGAGGCAATACGCAGCTTTCCCTCTTTTTCAGTTATTAAAAACCTTCCGTCAGGCAAAGCAGCAATGCCCCAGGGTCTCACCAATGAACTGTCTAACATCGAGACCTCGTATGGCGTAGTTGTGGTAACACTTGCAACGCGGGTTTGTCCTTCAAATGCAGGTTTATAATCCGAGTTCGCAGCCTTTGTTTCTACCGGGGAACCGGGAGTATTGCTTGCGTCTTTGGATTGTTCCTTTGTGCAGGAGGATAAGACGATAAACGATAAGGCGATAATAATAGAAGTGATTTTGTTCATGACGTGAGTAGGTTAAAGACGGGCTAATGCTAAGTAATTTTCAGGCGTGAAATTATGAAAGAAAATGGACTAATTTGGCAAAAATAGTTTATTCGGGCATCCGGCAGCAGGTTCTCGACAAAGGCGCAACGTCATTCTCTGCAAATCTTATGAAAAAAATTGGGCCGCAAAGTACAGCTTCGTTGAAGCTCGGTACCGCCTTTGAACGAAACATGGATAAAGGCACAACTCGGAAGGGAAACGAAATTTGGCCCGCTGCCTTTGCGACCAAGACTTTATCATAGAATAATGAATATCTTTAAAACAAGTTGATCAAGTTTTATGATAATATCCGCTAGAAGATGAACGAAAGAGAAATCATTAAGCTCGAAGGAACCATTCGGAAAAAAATGGAAGATATACGAAAGCAACGCGTAAGTCTTAAAGATTCGGGCATTGGTGGATTGATGAATTCCCTGAAGAAAGTTGATGAGGCGCTCTATGAGAGGATCATGCCCGAGTACAGAAAGATGGCAGCGGAGAGTAATATCTTTAAGTCGTGAGAGAATGCCACCTGCTTTGGGAAAATGCATTTCACCATTGAGAGCACTGAGCGCACCGTGGAATACATACGGGGTCTTTCCTGGTAAAATATTGTGGTGAATGTATTCTCGTCGCGAAGCGACCCTACCCCTCCATCCTACTCTTATCCCTCGTATCGCTCATAAACAAATACATCACCAACGAAATCAGAATACACCCCGACACGTAATAAAAGAAATACGTCTCCCGCCCTATCCCCTTGAACCAAAGGGCAATGTATTCCGCGGATCCACCAAACACTGCAACGGTAATGGCATACGGAAATCCAACACCCATCGTGCGGATGCTTGCCGGGAACAATTCCGCTTTTACAATGGCGTTGATGCTTGTATAACCGCTAACGATCACCAGCGCTGCCAGCATCATCAGAAATATTTTCCAGTTAGCGTCAAGCGATGGTAACGTGGTAAGGATGGGCACAGTCAATAAAGTTCCAAAAATTCCGAAACCAATCAGCAATGGCTTTCGCCCAATTCGATCGGATAAGCTTCCAAATAATGGCTGCATCATTGCAAAGACGATCAAAGACAAAAACGAAAGGAGCGTAGCATCACGGATGGGTACGCGTGCGGAGTTAACAAGAAACTTCTGCATATA
>JBBRFP010000228.1:0-4437 GCA_038241465.1 Cytophagales bacterium
GGCGGTGATCGCATCATTGTAAGCAAAGCGATCAATCACTTCACCATAAAATTCGGATCAATTAACCTCGAGGGAAAAACCGTCATTCCATTTTTATACGACGCGATCTCCTTCCATGGGCTGCGCGCGATCGTGATGGTAAAGAGTGGAGCACGATACGAATACGGACTGATTGATCTTGATGATCATACCATCGTGCCCGTCCAGTATAAAAAAATCACTCCGATCGGAACGCTTCGTTATGCTGTTGAAGATTTTTCAGGGAAAATCGCTCTTTGCAGTGAACAGGGGAAATGGGTTACTGATTTCGTAATCGATGAAATTTCAGATTTCCATCATGACCTGGCCATTATCCATAACGGTTGGAAACAAGGCGTAATTGACAGGAATGGCGAAATAAAAATTCAGCCTTCCTATCGGTCGATTCTTATCATTTCACCAGACAAGTTAAGCGTTCGCAAGGCTGACGAATGGAAATTGCTAGATGCAGATTTCCGTGAGATTCAGCATGCCTCCGCCGATGAGTTGTCTTTCGGTACCAATGAATTCTATAAGATTTCTGTTGCTGGCAAAGAAGGCATCGTTGATAATAATTTATCTTCTCGATGGCCGCTTGAATATGATCACATCCAACTACTTCCGAACCATCAGGTCATCGTAAAGAAAAATGGAAAGGTTGGATTATACAGGATCAATCAAACAACGATCCTTCCATTGGTTTTTGATTCACTCCGCGTACAAAATAACTTCGTCCGCGGCCTGCAGCGCGCGGGTGGGCGATCTGCCTGGCAACTTTACGATACGTTCGGCATCAAAAAAAGCTCAAAAGATTACGAAGTAATAGCTGATTATAATGGTAATTTCTTTCCAGTAAAGAATAAAGGCTACTGGGGAGCTGTTGATCGCTATGGAAAAGAAAAAATTGCGTGCGTTTATGACTCGCTACTCGATGTGAACGACTCTCTCGTAACAGTGCTGTTTAAAGGTTTGTATGGCATCAGCACTACGGAAGACCAATGGAGGCTGGTTCCTCAAAAAAATTCCATTCAGCTATTGGCAAATAATCATTACCTGGAGAGGCAGGACAGTCTTGTCTATTTAAAAGACAGCAGAGGCACTACACTTTATTTTACGGATGAGTCATTTAGCGTCTTTGAAGATCACTTGCTAGAGGTTCTCGCAGATGGAACCCAAAAAGAGGTCAGTCTGCAGGGGCAGATCATCAGTCGCAAAGATGCTATTGCGTTGCCGGGGGAACTGACGTTTCGCGAAAGCGAGGGATTTATTGGCATAAAGAGAGATGGAAAATTTGGCTTTGTGGATAAACGCGGAAGGCTCAGGATAGCGAATCGTTATGAAGCAATCGAAGAATTTCATGAAGGTTTGACGGCGATTAAATTATTAGGCAAATGGGGATATATAAATGCATCGGATCAGATTGTAATCCAACCTACCTATCAGTCAGCAGGAAATTTTGATCATCACGTCGCTCAGGTCTCGCGTAAGGGAAAAAGAGGTCTCATCAATCTAGATGGAAAGGAGATACTCGAGCTTCGCTATGACTCAATAACAGCGTTACCCAACCAACTATTTCTTATCACATTAAATTCATTGAAAGGATTAGCAAACAGCGATGGTCGGATACTCATAGAACCGCGCTTCGAATCGCTGACAGTTATTGGTAATCGGGTATTGGTTTTGCAAAACAAAAAGTATGGTGTGCTTACGATGGAGGGTTTAAGTCTTCTTCCGATTCAGTACGCAAGTATTATCTACCTGCCGGAGAAAAAGAATTTTCTAGTACAACAAAAGAGTTTGTGGGAAACATTGGAAATTAAAGAATGAAAAACGAAGGAATGAAAGAGTAATACACTTATGATCTTAGTAATTAATCAGTAGAATTTTCATCGACAAATTATTACAGAGCGCCAGAATTCTTTCATTCCTTCATTCATTAATTACTTTCCCGATGTTCCCGGCTGTCCGCCCTTTGTCGTTCCTGATATCGATTCTCTCATGGCAGTATCGGCCTGCACGTTTTGCATCTTGTAATAATCCATCACGCCAAGATTTCCATTGACGAATGCTTGGGCAATTGCTTTGGGGATTTCCGCCTCGGCCTGAATTACATTCGCACGCGCTTCCTGAGCTTTCGCAATCATTTCTTGTTCAAGCGCTACCGCCATCGCGCGACGCTCTTCTGCCCGGGCTTCGGCAACTTTAAGATCGGCAGCTGCCTGATCTGTCTGAAGTTTTGCACCAATATTCGCACCAACATCCACGTCAGCAATGTCAATGGATAAGATCTCGAACGCAGTACCAGCATCAAGACCACGTGACAAAACAAGTTTTGAAATCTTATCAGGATTTGCCAACACTTCCTTATGTGATTGGGCCGATCCGATGGATGTAACGATCCCTTCTCCCACGCGTGCAAGAATCGTATCTTCACCCGCACCACCGACTAACTGGGCAATGCTTGCGCGCACGGTAACGCGTGCAACGGCAATCAATTGAATACCGTCTGCAGCAACGGCAGCAACCTTCGGCGTGGTGATGACTCTTGGGTTAACGGATATCTGAACAGCTTCAAACACGTCTCTTCCAGCAAGATTGATTGCTGTGGCTTGTTTAAAACTCAAGCTGATATTTGCCTTTTCAGCAGAGATCAATGCACGAATTACATTCGGAACATTACCGCCAGCCATGTAGTGAGTTTCAAGTTCACTGGTGGTAAATTTTAACCCAGCTTTGGTGGCTGTGATTGACGAATTAATAATTATACTTGGTGGCACCTTCCTTATTCTCATCAGAATTAAATCAAGGATTGACACTTTAACACCGGAGATAACAGCAGTGAACCACAAGCCCAACGGCACATAATACAAAAAGACTAAAAGGAGGACAAAGCCTCCAATGATGAACCCAAAAAGAAGAATATTATCCATAGTTTAATTTATTTGCTCTACTACTACCTGATGCGAAAGTATTTCAATCACACGTATTTTTTTTCCTGTTTCGAGATAATCTCCAAACGTTTTAACCTCATAAATTCTGCCATTCAATTCCGCTTTTCCAAACGGGCGAAGCGCTGATATGGATACTCCTACCGCCCCTACCGGCAGTGAATCAAGTTCACCTTCATTGACTTTGCTGTCAATACTTTTTTTTGATGCGAATCGGCTCCAGGCAGTAGAGGTAAAAGCGTAATAAAGAACAACGGCAGTCACAAAAGCCGATCCTCCTGCTGTGGACCATCCTATCGTTGTTCCGTAATATTTGAATGCCAGAACAACACCCACCACCACCAGAAGAGCGCCAATCGCGCCTACAATGGTTGTTCCTGGCACTACGATAATTTCAAGCACCAGCAGCAAAATGCCGGCCGCAATAAGAATCAAAATGGTAATCCAGTCTGCCATGGGGAATCAAATCTAATCAATTAGTATGATTACACTTTGGGTCCAGGCGACTGACACCTCGAAGGTGTCAGACACTTGGTCCTAATACGCTCTCGCAAATAACACACGTTGCTTCGAAGGCTTGCCTGAGTAGATACAGACTCCATCCTCCGCAGGCGAATCCAATGGAATACAACGTATCGTCGCTTTCGTTTCATCTTTAATTCTTGCTTCTGTTTCAGGGGATCCGTCCCAGTGCGCAAGAATGAATCCGCCCTTTCCATCAAGCACATTCTTAAACTCATCAAACGTATCCACTGAGGTTGTTTTTTCCTTGCGGAAATTCAGCGCGCGGTGATAGATATTGTTTTGAATGTCATTAAGAAGTTTGGGAATCTCAGTAACAATATCTGTTGTCTTCATCACTTGCTTCTCTTTGGTATCCCTTCGCGCAACCTCCACTGTTCCAGCTTCAAGGTCCCGTGGCCCGATTGCAATCCGCACAGGTACACCTTTCATTTCGTATTCTGCAAACTTGAAGCCTGGCTTTTGGGTATCGCGGTTATCGAATTTTACTGACAAGCCTACACCGCGAAGATCTTTCACAATGGATTCAACTGCATCTGATATCTTGTTTAGTTCTTCATCACTTCTGAAGATTGGCACGATCACCACATGGATGGGCGCCAGCTTGGGTGGAATGATAAGACCATCATCATCCGAATGAGCCATGATCAATGCACCGATCAAACGCGTGCTCACACCCCAGGAAGTTCCCCAAACATGTTCGAGTTTTCCTTCCTTGCTGGCAAACTTCACATCAAATGCGTTCGCGAAATTCTGTCCAAGAAAATGAGACGTTCCGGCTTGCAGCGCTTTACCATCCTGCATGAGCGCTTCAATGCAATAAGTATCAATCGCTCCGGGGAATTTTTCACTCTCACTTTTCTTTCCCTTGATCACTGGCATGGCCATAAAATTCTCAGCAAAGTCGGCGTACACCTCTAGCATCTGGCGAGTTTCTTTTACCGCTTCA
>JBBRFP010000229.1:0-4424 GCA_038241465.1 Cytophagales bacterium
AGGGCAGGCGCTTGATTTCCATCAGGCCATTTCATGATTTAAATCAGGCTCTGGTAGGGGCCGAATCCCGACCTTGGTCTATGGATATTCAAGTAAAATTTCTGGGAGCAGCCGAGTCTGTAACCGGTTCGCGGTACCTCATCACTGCAGGCGATTTCCAGTTTCTTTTTGACTGTGGGCTCTTTCAGGGTTTAAAAGAACTGAGGCTCCGTAATTGGGATCCTTTACCGGTTGACCCGGCGAACGTTCAGGCTGTTATTCTAAGTCATGCGCATATTGATCATTGTGGTTATTTGCCTCGCTTAGTGAAAGACGGTTTCAACGGACCGATCTATTGCACCGAAGCAACGGCGGATCTGCTAGAGATCATGCTACTGGATTCAGCGAGGCTCCAGGAAGAGCAAGCGGATTATGCTAATCATAAAGGTTATTCAAAACACGTACCAGCCAAACCACTCTATCGGGTAGAAGATGCAAAACGTGTATTTCCTTTGGTGAAAAAATTCAAGTATGGCGAACCGGTAAAAGTCCATTCAAATGTTGAAATTATTTTTCATGATGCAGGGCACCTTTTAGGGTCCGCCATCACGGAAGTATTTATTCAGGGTGCGACGCAGCGAAAGAAGCTTGTGTTTTCTGGTGATGTTGGACGTTATCATCAGGATATCATGAATTCTCCTTCCGCTATACAGGAAGCAGACGTCCTCTTTATTGAGTCAACGTATGGCAACAAAGATAATCCCGCAATTGATCCGGAGGAGCCGCTTGCAAGAATTGTAAATGAAACCTGTGAGAATGGTGGTGTGTTGTTGATACCTGCCTTTGCAGTGGGCAGAACGCAGTCGTTGCTTTATTATCTTCAGAAGCTTATTCGTGAAGATAAGATCCCTGATGTTCCTGTTTACATCGATAGCCCGATGGCAATCTCGGCCACTTATTTATATTATAAGTTCCCGGCCTATCATACTATTCCCGTTGATCAAAAAGATTTTGCCCGTCAATTGGAGACCAACATGCTGGTCTTTGTCAAAACGGCTGAACACTCCAAGTCGCTGAACGAAATCAAACGAAATGCGATTATTATTTCTGCCAGCGGCATGATGGATGGCGGAAGAATTCTTCACCATTTATACAACCGCCTTCCCAACAAACAGGATACGGTGATGATCTCCGGTTATAAGGCAGAGGGAACCCGCGGTAGAAAGTTACTGGAAGGAAGTCCAACGATCAGGATCTTTCATGAGGAGATTCCGGTGAAATGTAAAGTTGAGAACGTCAGTGCCCTGTCGGGCCATGCCGATCGGGAGGAGCTTTTTCAATGGATGGGAAATTTCAAGAAAGCACCCAAATTTACTTTTGCAGTCCACGGGGAGGGCGCGGATCTCGATGCCTATGCTGAGGCCATACGCAAGCGGATGAACTGGAATGTTATTAAACCGCGATACCTGGATACAGTACTTTTGTTTGAAAATATCTAATGATCATTTCTCAACACTGGTCCAGATAGGATAGTCGATATGATTGACAACGTCTTCGGCAATGCTGCTGGTGATGAAATGATTAAGTCCCCTTCGGCCATGGGTTGACATAGCCACCATATCCGCCTCTATTTCACTGGCGAAATGGATGATTCCCTGTTGCAGGTCCAAATCATTGTAAATATTCACTGTATAATCTTTTAGCATAAATCGCTTTGCAAATGCCTTAAGTTCCTTCCGTGTTTTAAAATCGCTTCTGAAAAGGACGGGTGTATTGATGTACACGATATGAAGCTGTGCGTTGAAGAAAGCTTGCAGGGATTTTACTTTCATGACCAATGATTCCTGATCCTGTCCAAGCATGTTTGGGAATACGATATTTCTAATGGATCCTGCCTTCACATATTTCTTAACCGCGATGACCGGTACGTTGGAACGGCGGACGGTCTTTTCTGTATTGGAACCTACAAAGAATTCCTTTGCACCAGTCGCTCCTGTAGTACCCATCACGATCAGATCAACTTTCCTCTTTTTAGCTTGCGCTTCAATCGCCACATTGACCCCGCCGTATTCTGTGACAAGGGTGGCTTTCACTTCATTGTTCTTTATCCATTTGCTTTTAAGTGCTTTAAAGCTCTTCTCTGCAGAGGCTTTTAGTTCGTCCATTATCTCTTGCTCAAAATAAAGAGTGGGCATCAACATGGTGTCCTGCATGATGGGCGTTTCAATAATATTTAAAAGGATAATTTCTCCGTTTGATATGGATGCGATGTCTACTGCAAATCGGAATGCGTTGATTGCAGCATCAGAAAAATCGCATGGGACAAGTATCTTTTTCATTTGTTTTTTTATTTCAAATATATTGACCTGAAATTTATCCTTGCCAATCGGCTATCAGGTCGGCGCATGATTTTTGTCATGTCTGAAACAGATTGCACACATTTTCACTGATAACACGAAATACACAGCCAGAAGTAAAATCGACGGATTGGCAGCTTCGCTGGCGCCTAGAATCAAGCCGTATTAATCCGTGCGAATCTGAGCCATCAGGGGCAAACATTTTGGCGCAGCCTGGAATTAGTCCGCCTCTGGGGATCGTTAGCGAATTTCCATTCTTTTCTTTTTATTGATAACTTCCAATTCATTTTATAGAAAAGTGAATCATCTAATGAGCAGGACGCCCGGTTCGACCCAATCGATAAAAAGTAAAATCAATGATATTCTAAATATCCGGCGCTCCTGGTTCTCTGTCCTGATAAAATATTGCTGGATCTTTTTTTTCGTTTTTGTCTTTGGACTGCCTTTATATGTGTTCTCTGTAGGCATCAATCTTTTTGGCCTGTTTGGTGAAATGCCAAGCCTTACAGAAATTGAAAATCCTGAAAATGATCTGTCATCAGAATTGATCTCCGCAGATGGCGTTTCATTGGGTAGGTACTTCCGATACGAAAATAGGAGTCAGGTTAACTACAAAGATTTGTCGCCGGTGCTGGTTAAGACGCTTCTGATTTCTGAGGATCATCGTTTCTATCAACATTCCGGATTGGATCTCACTGCTTTTGGACGCGTGATCAAGAGTTTTGGTCGCGACGGTGGAGGAAGTACCATTACTCAACAAACGGCGAAGAATTTATTTACGATGAATCCCGACCATTCGCTTGACGGGAGTATTGCAACGTTGGGAGCACTTCCCAGGCGCATTGTGCAAAAAACCAAGGAGTGGATCATAGCGGTAACGCTCGAACGGAATTTTACCAAAGAAGAGATCATTGCTCTGTATTTAAATACAGTAGAATTTAGTTCCAATGCGTATGGGATTAAAGTCGCCAGTGAAACCTATTTTAATAAATCTCCTGATCAGTTAGACTTGCGTGAATCTGCGTTACTGGTTGGAATGTTACAAAGCATCACAGCATTCAATCCCCGATGGCATCCGAAAGCTGCAGTAGGCAAAAGGAATCAGGTGCTTACCAAAGTCTATCGGGCGAAGTATAAACTTAGAACGCAGCGCCAGTATGATTCTATTACTGCCTTGGATCTTGGATTGCGGTTTCAGGTTCAAAATCAAAACCAGGGAATAGCAACTTATTTTCGCACGGTGATCAATCCAAGGCTAAAGGAGATTTGCGCAAAACATGGCATTGATCTCAGGAGTTCGGGATTGAGAATTTATACCACCATCGATAGCAGGTTACAGCGGTATGCTGAGCAAGCGGTTGGTGAGCGCATGAAGGGACTGCAAAAGGAATTTTATGCCCAATGGGCAAGTGCCAATCCTTGGAGGGATGATGATCGCAAGGAGATTGAAGGGTTTTTAGATTCGCGCATCAGGCAGGCAGACATCTATAAATCGCTGGTTAATAAATATGGAGAGAAATCAGATTCCATCATGATCGCGCTGAATCTCAAAAAGCGCATGTCAATTTTTACGTGGGACGGGGAGCGGGATACTCTTTTCAGTTCGATGGACTCGCTCGCTTATTATAAAAGATTTCTTCAGGCGGGATTAGTTTCGATGGATCCAAGAACCGGGCACATAAAGGCATGGGTTGGTGGGTTGAATCACAAGTATTTCAAATTTGATCACGTTCTGCAAGCGAAACGCCAGCCTGGATCCACCTTCAAGCCCTTCATCTATGGTTTTGCAATGGAATCGAATTATAATCCATGTATGGTGCGGGAAGATATATCCCCAAGCTTTGCTATGCCTGGGGGAAAAATCTGGTATCCGCCAAACCATGATGGTAAACTTGGATCCGGTGAAAAAATGACGTTAAGGCATGCCATGGCGGAATCAGTCAATACAATCACCGCACAATTAATGAAAGTGTTTGGTCCTGAAAATATAATAGAGTTCGCTCACAGAGTTGGCATCAAAAGTAAGCTGGATACAGTTCCATCACTTTGTCTTGGAGTGAGTGATGTGTCACTTTACGAAATGGCGGG
>JBBRFP010000230.1:0-4395 GCA_038241465.1 Cytophagales bacterium
GAGGCCGTTTGCATCGGACCACCGCCGTCCTCGGAGTCCTATCTCCGGATGGAGAAGATCATTGCCGCAGCAAAGCAGACGGGAGCAGATGCCATTCATCCGGGCTATGGCTTTCTTTCAGAGAATGAAGACTTCGCCCAGGAAGTTATCAATGCAGGAATGATATTTATCGGACCGCCGCCAAAAGCAATCGAGATCATGGGAAGCAAGCTTGCGGCAAAGAATGCTGCAGCGAAATTCAATGTGCCGCTTGTTCCTGGAACGGCAGAGCCAATAAGTGATATCGCGAAAGCAAAAAAGATATCAAAAGAGATTGGATATCCAATTCTCATCAAAGCCAGCGCAGGCGGCGGCGGAAAAGGTATGCGCATCGTAACGAATGAAGAAGAGTTCAGTGAACAGATGGAACGTGCCGTCAGTGAAGCAATATCTTCCTTTGGCGACGGATCAGTCTTTATTGAAAAATACGTAACAAAGCCGCGGCATATAGAATTTCAGATCTTTGGAGATCAGCACGGCAATGTGGTTCATCTTTTTGAACGTGAATGCTCCATCCAGCGAAGGCATCAGAAAGTTGTGGAAGAAGCACCCTCGTCTGTCTTAACACCAGCGCTTCGTGCGAAGATGGGTGAAGCGGCAGTAAATGTGGGTCGCTCGTGCGGCTATTATAATGCAGGCACAGTAGAATTCATTCTTGACGAGAATATGAATTTCTTCTTTCTTGAAATGAATACCCGATTACAGGTGGAACATCCTGTAACCGAACAAATCACAGGATTGGATCTGGTGAAGCTTCAGATACGTGTGGCGGAAGGTGAAGCTCTACCCTTCCAACAGGAAGATCTTAAAATAAATGGTCATGCAGTTGAAGTCAGAGTCTATGCTGAAGATCCTGCCAATAATTTTCTTCCGGATATTGGCACATTAAAAACCTATCGCCGGCCGCAAGGTCATGGCATTCGTGTGGATGACGGATTCGAAGAAGGAATGACTATTCCATTCTACTATGATCCCATGATCGCAAAGATGATCTGTCATGCCGACACCAGAGAAGCAGCTATTGAAAAGACAATTCGCGCCATCGATGATTATCAGATCACCGGGGTGCAGACAACGCTGGGATTTTGCAGGTTTGTGATGGGACACGAGGCGTTTAGATCGGGAAACTTTGACACAAAATTCGTAGAGCAGTATTTCAAACCGGAAGTTTTGTTACGGACTGATGATGATCCGGATGCAACAGAGATAGCGGCGGTGCTGGCCGCTAAAGTTTTCGGAGAATTGACACCTGCACGTCCGGCTACCACTAACTCAGAATCCGTCAGTAATTGGAAAAAAAATCGTACTTAACATCAAACTAGCTTTAACTGTTGAGCTTGAATCTTCTCTATGGCCGAAATAAAACCGCTGCGTGCATGGCGATACAACACCAAACTTGGAAGAAATATTGATTCCCTTACCTCTCCGTTGTTTGACGTGGTGTCTGAAAAACAACGTAAGGCTCTTTATAAAAATCCATTCAATAGTATTCACCTATCGGTTCCATTGGAACCCGATGCGGCAGATCGCGGCGCCAGCACATTGCAACAATGGAAGGAAAATGGAACATTAGTTCAGGATGCACTCCCTGGTATCTACGTCTATTATCAATATTTCAAATTTGCGGGATCATCCAAAGAGTTTTGCCGCAAGGGTATTATCTGTAACATTCGAGCCTATGATTGGGATGAAAACGTCATTCTTCGTCACGAAAATACCATTCCAAAAGCAGTAAACGACCGTGAAATGTTGCTTGAAAAAACGTTACTGCATGCGAGCCCAACACATGGTTTGTATACTGATCCAACGTTCGAGCTGGAAAAATTCATGGATGATGCTATTGTCAATCCTATTTACGAAACAGAGGATTACCAGGGCGTTCGGGATGTGCTGGCCATTATCCAGGACGCTTCGATCATCAATTCTATCATCCGTAATCTTGAGCGTAAAGAAATTATCCTGGCCGATGGTCACCATCGCTATGAGGGCTCCCTGATTCTCAAGCATAAAATGATGAAGGAGAATACGAACGATACCGGGCAGGAAGGTTATCATTTTCACATGATGTTCCTATCCAACACTGAGTCAGATGACCTCCGCATTCTTCCAACTCACCGTGTGGTCAAAAATTTACCTGATTTTAGCGAGGAAAAAATATTGCGTAAGCTGGCACCCTTCTTCTCAATAAAACCAGTAGAGGATCCCGAGTCGATTTATGATATAATATTGGGGAAACCCTGGACATTTGGACTTCTTTTCGGAGAGAATGCTTACAAAGTTCGGCTTCAGCCTCAGGCGTTCTTTGATTTTCAGTGGCCGTTTCCTGATGAGATCAAAAAGCTGGATCTGACCATCATGCATTATTTCATAATTGAAAAAGCGCTGGGCATTGTTGGTAAAGATCAGCGTCAATCTGAAAACATAGATTTCGACAGAAGCTTTTCTGACTGTCTTGCCAGGGTGGTGAGAAAAGAAGCGCAGATGGCAATCATTACTCAGGAGGTTTCAATTGAAGATGTGAAAAAGGTTTGTGCGAGTGGTCACACCATGCCTCAAAAGTCCACATATTTTTATCCCAAGGTTATAGGCGGGTTTCTTTTTGGGTCGATAAAAGAAGATGAGTTTAAGCTACCGGCATATTCTCCCTTTTAATTTCAAGTCGCAACGCTGCTACGCAGCCTGATCATCTTAGCTCAACGATACGAGGTCATAAAGAAAGGCAATCGAATCAGAGTATCCATGGATAGGCCTTAAGGGTCGACGTTTCTTAACAACAGGTAAAGTCTGCCCATTACGTGTGGCATTGCACCGGGCGAGCCCTGTATGGGCGATGTTTGTCACATTAAAATGAATCGCGAAATCTGGTTGAAAACTTTATAGTTTTGCATTCAATGGAATTTAAAAGACCTATTATCCTGGCCTCCACTTCGCCGCGCCGGCAGTTCCTCATGAAAGAAGCCGGATTTGAATTCAGGATTGAAAAACCCGGAGAGGATGAAAGCTTTGACCAGGACATGCTTGCAGAAAAGGTGCCAATGTTCCTTGCATCAAAGAAGGCAAATTCTCTTAAAGACATTTTAAGAAAAAACGAGATCATCGTGGCATCAGATACTGTTGTGATTCTCGAAAACCGCATCATGAATAAACCTGCCGATCGAGCCGAAGCTATTCAGATGTTAAGTAATCTTTCAGGCCAAACACACACGGTGATCACCGCGGTTTGCCTTTTGTCAAAAGATAAAATGGATCTGTTTGACGACCGTACGGAAGTGACATTCGCCGATCTTAGCAACACAGAAATTGAGTTCTACATTGACAACTACAAGCCATTTGATAAAGCCGGTGCCTATGGCGCGCAGGATTGGCTCGGAATGGTAGGGATTGAAAAGATCAATGGATCGTATTTTACAGTGATGGGATTACCAATGCACAAGGTGTATCAGCATTTAATGAAGTTTTAAACGGTAAGAGTTTTTTCTAAAATGACTGACGCAACATTAATAACGTTTTCCAAATCAATATTTGACGTATAACGCCAGGCCCGATATATTTAAATGAATTTATAGCGAAGGCTCCAAACTAGTTAACGTTCCCAGCAGCTGTTCCTTTTCAATTGTCGATGAACATTTAAAATGCCCTTGCGGACATTTTCTATGCCCGTGCAATCCACAAGGCTTGCAGCTAAGCTTTTCGATCGTTTCAATTATAAATGAGCGATCCGATAGTGGACCAAATCCGAAGGAAGGAACGGTCGAACAGTACACTGCAGAAACAGGAGCATTCTGTGACGACGCAAGATGCATGGGTGCCGAATCATTTACATAATTCATTTTTGAATCTTTCATCAGGGCAGCGGATTCAAGTAATGAAAGCTCTCCCGCCAGGGTCGTAATGTTCGCACGATGCGCACCGTTGATGATTTCTTCCGTGAGATTCCTATCTTCCAAAGCTCCCAGTAAAAAAATAGTTAAAGACGCTGGAACAACAGAAATAAACTCAAGCCATTTACCGGCAGGAAACTGTTTCGTGAACCAAACTGACGCAGGGGAGATAGTGATGTAGGGTTGGCTCTTGTATGGTTTTACTTTTTCAAATTGCGTTGGTGTTGGGTACAATCCTGGCCTGCCCCTATCCTTCCCGACAAGAAATTCTATGAGCTTATGATTGCGGTCAACCTCATGAAGGCCTTCCTGCTGATGATGAACCTTCCTCGAAAAGAAGGAAGACATTGGATTTTTGTCAAAACCTACCGTAATCTTCCCTCCCGATAATGCCGTCATGATCCCGGTAGTTGCAAACCGCTGTACGTTGAAAACGTATTCATACTTATTGGAACGGATCCTTTTTATCAGGGCA
>JBBRFP010000231.1:0-4390 GCA_038241465.1 Cytophagales bacterium
CCCGGTGACAAGGCGACATTTGATCCAAGCGCCGTAACGATCGGCCTGAATACGATTAAGTATGCTTTCACAGATGTTAACGGATGCAAGAACCAGGAACTTCAAAATGTGATTGTTAATCCGGTTACGACCGCAAACTTCTCAATACAGAATGCGAATTATAATACACTTACCTCAACTCACGAAATCTGCGCGGATCAGGGAGATTTGACATTAACAGGTAACCCTGATTTTAATTTATACGGACCTAACTTATTTACTCCATCCGCTGGGCTTACAATCATTCAAAGCGGTACTCCAGGAAACTTTACTCATAAAGTTGTTACGGATGGACTTGCCTCCGGTACCTATTTCATTACTTATCGTTACACTAATGCTTTTGGTGCAGCAACGGATAACGTTTTTGCTGTGAAAGTTTTTGCCAGTCCCATTGCCGTGATTTCGAATTCACTTAATAACTGTATTTCGTCAGCCATAAATTTTATAGATGGATCATCGATACCATCGACTCCATTTCCAACAACAATTACAAACTGGCGATGGGATTTTAAAGATGGTAGCATTGGAAATACCCAAAATCCCACGTATTTGTATTCGTCGTCCGGCACGTATAATGTTGAACTACGGGTAACTACCGGACAGGGCTGTTCACGACAAACTAATTTACCTATTCGTGTTGGTGACGTTCCTGTTGTTGACTTTGATTGGTCTGCGATCTGTACCAATGATCTTACAAACTACCTTGATAAAACTAATCCTGGCTCCATTAGCACAATAATTCAATATAGCTGGGATTTTGGCGACGGCGATGTACTTACAGGGCCGGCCGGATCTAATGTTCCAGGCGGGACAAACGGTGGACGAACTACCGGTACCTTTAAAGACCCGAAACATAACTTTGTCTTGAACGGAACGTATACGACCAAACTTGTCGTCAATACGGATGACCTTTGTACAAATTCAAAATCTCAAAGCGTATTCATTCTCCCTTCCGGAACCACAGTACAGCCAGGTCCTGGCACACCCTATCTTGCCGATTTTAATGCTAATGATTTCGGGTGGATATCGGAGGGATTGAAAAGACTTGGTGTCGGACCTCCAGCAGTCATCAGTCCTAACAGTTGGAAATATGGATCGGCGACTGGCCCAACCATTTCGACTCCAACTCCTGTATGGTGGACTGGAACGGGCATAAGTGACCCGAAGTCGACTTATTACGCACTGGAAGAGTCTGCAGTAAACGGACCTTGCTTCGATCTAACGCTGCTGACAAGACCAATGATCGCCCTTGACTACTGGTCTGATGCAGAAAAAAATCTTGATGGTGCTGTTTTGCAGTATTCGATTAACGGAGGAAATACATGGATTAATGTTGGCCCTCCGGCAACAAGCCCGAACGAAGGTATCAACTGGTATCAGGGGCAGGTTGTGCAGTCGAATCCCGGGCAACAGCCGTTCGACCGCCTTGGATGGACGGATAAAATTGCTGCATGGAAGAACGGCCGTTTTAATTTAGATATGATTCCGGTTGCGCAGCGCGCTCAGGTACGGATCAGGGTAGCCTTTTCAAGTAACGGTTCCAATGATCCAACGCCGACGTATGATGGATTCGCCTTCGACAATGTTTTCGTAGGAGACAAACAGCGAAACGTGCTGGTCGAGCACTTTACAAACTCTTCTCTTACGATAAGCGTTTTAGGAGATAAATGGATTAATGACATGTATCAGGATCAGATAACATTTAGAGGTACTTCGGATTTTAATGATATACAATATCATATATCCTACCCAGGAGCGGACCCGTTGAACGCCGACAACCTGATTGATCCGGCAGTGCGCGCGACAACCTTTGGAATCTCCCAGTCTCCAGCTTCGATAATGGATGGTATTCTGAATAGCCAATTCAAGGGTGCATATACTGATATCACTAGAGTGGAAATCGATCGGAGGGCATTAGTTGATCCGCTCTTTGATCTTCAATTGGAAAATCTGGCGACCTCCAGCAATACGCTGATATCCGTAAAACTCACCATGACAGCGCGAAAGGCGATTTCCACTCCATTAACTGTTCAGGTGGTGCTGGTTGAAAATCAGGTTGGAACATTTAAGAATGTTATGCGCAAGCAACTATATGGTTCAGGTGGTGAAACAGTAACACTGCCATTTGCAAAGGGTGATATTCTGGTGAAATCACAAACCGATGTCGTCATTAATGTTCCAATTGTTAATCCTTCTCAGACTAAATTGATAGGGTACGTTCAGGATAAAAATACCCGGGAGATCTATCAAAGTATTGTCATCCCTATTTTGGCTCCATTTAAATCTGGACAGGTTATAACAAGTATTGAGGATCCGATAAACACTGTTACTCCTTCAACATTGAATGGAATAACTGTGCATCCAAATCCAGCGAGTGGAAAAGTTTATCTGAATATCCTTGATAACCAACCAGCGGCCGGATTCAGATGGAAACTTCTTGATCAACACGGTATACTTTTAAAGTCGGGTGAATTTGACAATATGATCGACAACAATCGCCAAGTCGATATTTCCGATTTTGCACAAGGGGTTTATATTGTGATGGTAACAGGTCCTGGCGGTTCGGTTTTTTATCAAAAATTGGTTATATTACGATAGCCAATACTGTTTTTTTTAAGAATCTCGATCTTTCCATTTAAACCCAATATTTTATGAAAAAACTCATATTGTTTTTACTGTTCCAAATGATTCTCATTTCATGTGCCACCGATATGGTTGATCCACAGCAGAAAATTCAACAGTCTGAACAAAGTTTAATTGATCTTAGCAAGTCAAAAGGCACGGATAAATTTAGAACATCAACTGTTAATTTAACGCTCACGGAATTCTTCAATCAATCACCATATCAAACTTTTCATTTTTTTGACGACGTTAATGGAATATTGGTACCACAATCAATCACATTTGGTGCGGGAGCACCATCTTCTTTGATTTTTTTTGCAGGTTTTTTTTCTTGTCGTAACCAAACCTCATATGCCGGAACTGTTAGCGGCGACGGTAAAACTTTAGATCTTGACAATGCGATCGGGAGCTACGTAAATGACTATGCAAATGCATCTCCTTCTGAGCGAGAAGGTCTTATTCCAACGAAGCTTTACTTGACTGTATATGGCTATAACGGATCTTCTTCCATAGCAACGATAGTTATGAATAATAATGTGCCGGTTCAGACATCAGTTGCCGGAACGTCCGCGAGTACGAATAATTTAACTTTTCCGATTGGCCCACCAGTTTATAATATCAGTAAATCATCTTCAGCTTTAACCGGGACCTCAGTTGCAGCATATTACTCAACAAATGGTGGGTCTACTTGGAATACATTTAATTCCACCATCTCACTTTCAGCAGGAACTGTAGTAAAATTTAAAGGCATATACACGTTAGGTTCTCCTCAGCTCAAGACCTATCAACTGACAACTCCAGCAGACAATCAATCAAATAATTCGAACGGTACCCAGTACTTTATTTCTGAAAGCATAACTGTGAACGGAGCGTTCACTGTAACGTACCGAATTACACGGTATTATCTATAATTAATAGCTTGTAAAAACGAAGGAAACCTAACATTAAATAGTAAAGCCATTCATTCGAATGGCTTTACTATTACTTTTAGCTTACCTTTAATAACTGAATTTACAATTATTTAAACGTAGGATCATGCTGAAAGAATTGGAGGGACTGTCTGCTTCTGAATTTGATTTGCTCGCCAAAGCTCCCATGTTAGTTTGCATTCTGATCGCTGGAGCCGATAGTGAAATTGATAATAAGGAATTTAAGAGTGCCATTGAGTTGGCCAAAAAAGGAAAGGCCAAGCCAAGTGTAGCGGAATTTTATAAAATAGCAACAGAGGATTTTGAAGATAAATTAAAGATAGTTCTGCAGGGATTACTAATGGAAACTGGTAAACGCAACCTGCAGATTTCAGAAGAACTCTCTCATCTGAGCACGATTTTTCCAAGGATTGAAAGAAATTTTGCAATAGATTTTTATGACAGTCTCAGGTACATCGCAAAGATGACTGCCGAATCTTCGGGCGGTCTGTTCGGTCTCAAAAAGATAGGGGACGAGGAAATGAAATTAATGGCCTTGCCAATGATCACAGCTCCCGCTTCAAAATAGAATGCCGCAGGGTCGTCCTTCATTTTTTGGAAGCTCAGTCGTTCCATTCCGTCTGGTTTTTATTATGTGGCTTGTCTACACAATTGAGTTTACATACAATGTCAATTTTGGCTGGCTGGGCATTCTACCGCGGACGCTCCACGGATTGCCAGGAATTTTCATTGCTCCAATGGTCCATGGAGACCTAATGCATCTGGTTTCAAACACCATCCCGTTATTGTTTCTCGGTACT
>JBBRFP010000232.1:0-4376 GCA_038241465.1 Cytophagales bacterium
ATTTTTTTTGGTCAGCTTCGAAGAGTAATCAAAATCATAAGGAATATGAAAAAGTTATTCATTCTTTTTATCGCTTCTGGTTTGATAGTATTTAGCCGTAATGCCGGATTCTCCCAGTCGTTAAAAGCAACTCTTCTCGAACAGCTGAAAACGACTCACAATAAAAAAGACTGGTTTGCTCCGGTTAACATCGCTCTCGAAGGTGTTACGGCCGAGCAGGCAATGTGGAAAGATGGAAGCGGTAATCATTCCATTGGTCAGCTTGCCTTCCATCTTCTGTTCTGGAACGAACGCCAGCTTAGTAAATTCAAAGGTGAGAGGGAAAAGGAATTTGATGGCAACAATGAAGAAACCTTTGATGCGTTTGACAAGACTACGTGGACTCAAACGGTAACAAAGCTTGATAAGGTTCTGACAGATATTGAAAAGCTCGTTGAATCTGCAGACGATGCGAAGCTCAAAGCATGGGCTACAACGATAGCCAACATCAGCACCCACAACTCGTATCATACCGGGCAGATTATTTTTGTTCGTAAACTTCAGAAATCGTGGGATCCAGAGAAGGGAGTTAAGTGAATCTGCCGATAATCGATAACCTCTAACCTGAAACTACTTAGAGTAGACCTCTCCTATCTGTTTCTCCAAATACGTCAGGGCCGGTCCGCCTTGGGAAGAGAGATTATCCCATGTACTTTCAATTATAATAGCGCCGGTATAGTTGATTTTTTTCAGTGCTTTAAAATAGGGACGGAAGTCATCACCTTTTACACCAGGTGCTGTCCTGTTCTCTTTTTCAGCAAGATCACAATGCACAATCAACTTGCCCGCTTTTTCGATGATAGCCGGTGACTCATTTTCCTTTAGCATATGATAGATATCGGCACACAGCCTTAGATTAGGATGATTTACTTTTTTTACTACCTCGTAGGCCTCCTGCAGCGTGTTGATAAAGTTTGTTTCAGTGCTGTTGAGATTTTCGACAGCGATCTCAATGTTATGCGTGCCCGCCGCCGCCGCAATTTTTTTTGCAATCGCAACAAACTGCTCCGTTGCTGTTGTTCTGTCAAACCCTTCCGGTATCCGGCGCGCACCTCCGCTTCCCAACACAATAATCTTAATGCCAACGAATTGACAACGAGTGAGTACGATTTCTGCGTAATCCAGAATGGCTTTCTCATTCACTTCCTTACCTACAAGTTTCAGTTCCGCAGGGATAAATAGATTGAATGCATATAAAGGAGTTTTTAATTTTTTGATCGCTGCCGCATTTATTTTGAACTGATCATCGGAAACATTTATCGGCGAAATGTACTTTGCAACCGAAGAAACGAGATAGGTGTAACCGGCCTGATACACTATGCTATCGCTGCTGATATCCTGAGCGATTCCAATGGCGGGAGCGTCCTGCGCGCCGACACTCATCGATGGAATGATGAAGCAAAGCATTATTAATATTCGCATAACCAAATCTAATGTTATCAGCGTTAATCAAAAAGGTAAAACTCAAAATCCAGTGACCTTGTTGAGGAACGTAGGTTTTGACCAGAACCAAGAACTCTGGACTCTGCACTCTGAACTCTGCCCTCTGCCCTCTGCACTCTGCCCTCTGCCCTCTGAACTTAGCACCTCTAACTGAACTTTGCACTTTAAACCCTGCACTCTCAACTCCCTTTTCCCTACCTTTGTGCCCTTAAAAATGAGGATCGGAATACCGGCATGGAGAACATTCGTAATTTTTGCATAATAGCGCATATTGATCATGGTAAAAGCACATTAGCGGACCGCCTTCTGGAGTTCACAGGCACGGTTTCAGGGCGCGATATGCAGGCCCAGGTGTTGGATAATATGGACCTGGAGCGTGAAAAGGGTATCACTATCAAGTCCCACGCCATCCAAATGAATTATAAGCTAGACGGAGTGGAATACACCCTTAACCTGATCGATACCCCCGGTCATGTGGATTTTTCATACGAGGTGTCCCGTTCGATAGCCGCTTGTGAAGGTGCTTTGTTAATCGTGGATGCAGCACAGGGAATTCAGGCCCAGACCATCTCGAATCTGTACCTGGCGCTCGATCACAACCTTGAGATCATCCCGGTATTAAATAAAATTGACCTTCCATCAGCAATGCCGGAGGAAGTAACCGATCAGATCGTTGAACTGATTGGCTGCGATCGAAGCACCGTTATTAAAGCCAGTGCCAAAGAGGGAATTGGAATTGAAGATATTTTAAAAGCAGTGGTGGCAAGGGTACCCCAACCAAAGGGCGATCCAAAGGCGCCTCTTCAGGCGATGATCTTTGACTCGGTCTTTAATTCTTTTCGCGGTATCGAAGTGTACTTCCGCGTTTTCAATGGTACTATTCGAAAGAATGATCAAATCAAATTCGTAAACGCTGACAAGCAATATGGCGCTGATGAGATCGGTGTTCTTAAATTAGATAAACATCCACGCAATGAAATCAGCGTTGGCAACGTCGGGTATCTGATTTCAGGGATTAAAGTAGCAAAAGAGGTAAAGGTTGGAGATACTATAACCCTGGTAAGCAATCCGGGTGAGGCCATCAGGGGTTTTGAAGATGTAAAACCGATGGTATTTGCAGGTATCTATCCTGTTGATACGCATGAGTTTGAAGAGCTTCGTGCATCGATGGAAAAACTTCAGCTTAATGACGCATCATTGGTCTGGGAACCTGAGACATCTGCAGCACTTGGTTTTGGATTCCGTTGTGGTTTTCTGGGGATGCTTCATATGGAGATCATACAGGAACGTCTGGAGCGTGAGTTTAACATGACCGTGATCACGACTGTTCCTTCGGTAAAATTTAAAGCAACGTTGACCAGCGGAAAGCTCATTGAAATTAATGCTCCGTCTGAAATGCCCGATCCTACCACGATGGATTCGATCGAAGAGCCCTATATCACTGCACAAATAATATCAAAATCAGAATACATCGGACCCATCATTGGACTTTGTATGGACAAGCGTGGTATCATCAAGAATCAGGTTTATCTCACGGCTGATCGGATTGAATTGAGTTTTGAAATGCCACTGGCAGAAATTGTATTTGACTTCTTCGATAAGTTGAAAACCATTTCACGCGGTTACGCTTCTTTGGATTATCATCTAATCGGATATCGGGAATCGGATATGGTGAAACTGGATGTTCAGTTGAACGGTGATAAGGTGGATGCACTTTCTGCTATTGTTCACAGAGCCAAGGCTTATGACTGGGGCCGAAGACTTTGTGAGAAGTTGAAGGAGCTTATCCCGCGTCACATGTTTGAAGTTGCTATCCAGGCAACCATTGGTCAGAAGATCATTGCCCGTGAAACGGTAAGCGCGATGCGTAAAAACGTGCTTGCAAAATGTTATGGTGGTGATATTTCGCGGAAGCGCAAACTTCTGGACAAACAAAAGCAGGGTAAGAAGCGCATGCGTCAGGTTGGAAACGTAGAAATTCCACAGGAAGCGTTCATGGCAGTATTGAAACTTGATCAGTAAATCAGTAAATCATCTAATCATCATATCAATAACTGACTCCGATGACTGAGACCAAAACATACACCATCATCGACGGCCGTAAGGTCGCAACAGAAATCAAGCAGGAGATACGGCAGAAGGTTGCTGAGCGAAAGCTCGTGGGTAAGAAAATTCCACACCTTGCGTTTATTCTGGTGGGAGATGATGGGGCAAGCCAAACGTATGTTGATAACAAAGTGAAAGCATGCAAAGACGCAGGCTTTCATTATACAATGATGCGCTTTGCTGACACTATTTCAGAAGAAAAACTTAGCAAGCACATCACGGCAGTAAATAATGACGAGGATGTTGATGGTTTTATCGTCCAGTTGCCATTGCCGGCTCACATCTCGGTAGAAAGAATCACTGATAAGATCCGCCCTGATAAAGATGTGGATGGATTTACCAACAGGAATTTCGGAAGTATCATTTCCAAGGTTCCATTATTGATGCCAGCCACTCCTTTTGGCGTAATGGAATTGCTAAGGCGATATGAGATCAAAACCGAGGGAAAGAATTGTGTGGTTGTAGGTGCGAGCCGGATAGCCGGAGCACCGCTCAGTATGATGCTGGTCGAGCAGGGACGGGCTACCGTTACCATTTGTAATAAGTACACCGAAAATCTCGCGCATTATACACTCAACGCAGATATTCTGCTGGTAGCCGTTGGGAAACCGGGGCTTATCACCGCCGATATGGTCAAAGAAGGTGCTGTGGTGATTGACATTGGCACAACGAAGGTGGATGATGCTTCCAAAGCGAATGGATTCAGCATCAAGGGAGATGTTGATTTCAAAGCGGTTGCTCCTAAAACATCATTTATTACTCCTGTCCCCGGTGGTGTTGGCCCCATG
>JBBRFP010000233.1:0-4376 GCA_038241465.1 Cytophagales bacterium
ACTGGTTAACGGCCTTAGACCGGTAAAATCAAATACACTAAAAATCCTTAATGATTCCAGAATACAACTCACAGCGTCCCCTCATTATCCTTAAAGAATACGGGCGTAATGTTCAAAAGCTGGTGGCCTACATTCGCACCATCGAAGACAAAGAAAAAAGAACAGAGCTTTCGTACACATTGATCGAACTCATCAAGCAGCTCAATCCAACCGTACGTGAATCGGTAGAAAATCCACAACGTCTTTGGGATGACCTTTTCATCATCGCTGATTTTGATCTGGATGTGAACAATCCTTTTACAATTCCCGAAAAAGATATTCTATCAAAAAGGCCTATGACGGTGCCTTATCCTCAGAGCGAGGTACGATTTAAGCACTACGGAAAGAATATTGAACGTCTTATAAAGGAAGCTTTGAAAAAAGACGATCCAAAAGACCGGGAAGAAGCCGTGATCTATCTCGGTAAACTGATGAAGACCTTCTACGGTAACTGGAACAAGGAAATTCTTGATGACTCGGTGATTCTAAAAGACATTCACTTGATGTCAGGCGGCAAGTTGACGATGGATCTCGATAAAGTGCGCGAGGATAATTTATTCGAAAAACTTTATCGTGAACGTAAGACTGCACGCCCTCAGCAAGGAAGCGGTGGTGGACATTCTAACCAACGTCACGGTAAAGGTGGCGGCGGTCGTCCATTCAACAAACGTTTCAATCAGAATCGCAGAAGGGATCAATGAGTTCTTTTCGTATCAAGGGTGGACAACGCCTGAAAGGTGAAATCACTCCTCAGGGAGCTAAGAACGAAGCCCTTCAAATCCTCTGTGCAGTTCTTCTCACTCCGGAACCGGTAACGGTTCACAATATTCCTGATATCGTAGATGTCAATAAGCTCATTGAACTCGTTGGTGATCTTGGTTGTAAAGTTGAAAAGCTTGACAAAGGGAGTTATCGATTCACGGCGACGAGCATTGACATCAAGCATCTTGAAACAGATTCATATAGAAAGAAAGCTGCGGCGCTTAGAGGTTCGGTGATGTTACTCGGTCCTATTCTTGCCCGTTATGGAAAAGCAAGTATTCCAAAGCCTGGTGGTGATAAGATCGGAAGAAGAAGATTAGACACGCATTTCATCGGATTTCAAAATCTTGGGGCGAAGTTCAATTTCGATTCAGAAGGAAGTCTGTTCCATATTGATGCATCCGAGCTAAAAGGGAGTTACATGCTGTTGGATGAGGCGTCGGTAACGGGCACTGCGAACATTGTGATGGCTGCAGTTCTTGCAAAAGGAACGACTACAATTTATTACGCAGCATGCGAGCCCTATCTTCAGCAGCTTTGCGCGATGCTTAATCGAATGGGTGCAAAGATCAGCGGGATTGGTTCGAACCTGTTGACCATTGAAGGTGTGAAGTCCTTGAAAGGAACAGATCACACCCTTCTTCCCGACATGATCGAGATCGGAAGTTTTATTGGACTGGCGGCGATGACCAGATCAGAGATCACTATCAAGAATTGCCGCATTGACATGCTGGGAATTATTCCCGACACCTTCCGCAAGCTTGGCATCAAGATGGAATTCCGTGGAGATGATATCTTCGTTCCAGCGCAAGAACATATTGAAATAGAGAATTTCATTGACGGATCAATCTTAACAATATCTGATTCGCCATGGCCGGGATTCACACCCGATTTGATAAGCGTTGTTCTTGTGGTGGCGACGCAGGCAAAAGGCACTGTTCTTATTCATCAGAAAATGTTTGAGAGCCGCTTGTTCTTCGTTGACAAGCTTATTGATATGGGTGCCCAGATCATTCTTTGTGATCCGCACCGAGCTACCGTTACCGGACTTGATAGAAAATTTCAATTGCGCGGCATTAAGATGTCCTCTCCGGATATTCGTGCTGGCGTTGCGTTGTTGATCGCTGCGCTTTCCGCGAATGGCGAAAGTGAGATTTCAAATGCCGAGCAGATCGACAGAGGGTATCAGGATATTGAGGGAAGGTTGAAGAAGTTGGGAGCTCAGATCGAGCGACTAAATTAGCAGTTTTGAAACTTCGACATCCCATTCAACCAGCAGGTCTTTGTTTGAATCAAATTTTTTCGTAACGCAGTTGTCGAAGGTGCAATCAATTCTTTTAAATAAGTAAAGATCATCTTGATATCCCCATCGGGGTTAGTAACCTTTCGCTCAAGTTTCTCAAGTTTAAGGAGGATATGTTTTCGGGTCCATCGTATAAAACAGCAAGATCTCTACTGAACATTACCTTTTGTCCATGGATAAAATAGATAATAGCTTTTTATTCAAACATAAAACTATGTTACCAGCCCGAATTGAGCGATCCTGTTTTCGTGATAATTTTACTTGTCTTTGATTTCAACTACCACGCTTTGCATATTATCACGGTCATGTTAACTTTCATTCCCCAATACTCAATGAAAACGATGTCGCTATGGCCAAATTAGCAGAAATCAAAACAAAGCTTACCACCGCAAGTGTCGAAGACTTTATTAACAAAGTTAAACCTGAGCAAAAACGCAAAGACAGTCTCGTAGTCCTCGAGATGATGATGAACGCAAGCGGCGAAGAGCCAAACATGTGGGGATCGTCTATGATCGGGTTCGGCGTGAAAAGGTACAAAAGCCCCTCAGGTCGTGAGGTAGACTGGTTCCGGCTCGGTTTTTCTCCGCGGAAAACAAATCTATCATTACATTTGATCAAACTGGATGCAGCTGCTTTAAAAAAGTTAGGAAAGCACAAGGCAGGTACCGGATGTATTTACATCAATAAGCTGGCGGATATTGACTTGAAGGTGCTAAAGACAATGATCGATGCGGCAGGGAAAAGAGAATAATTGTCCTTTAGTAATTTTGAAATCAACACAGATTGAAGATTTTAACAATCAATCCAAATAAAAAATAAAAAATTAAAAAGCATAAGCTGAAGTCACATCCACTGAGGAAATCCAAGATGGAGTAGCTATAAATAGAGACAATGAAACGAGCATCGTCAGTATCGGCGTCTAACAGCCAAAAAATCCACGATCGGGTTCGTCAAAGTATAAACCTGACCGGCCATTTACTTTCTTTCACTTCAAAGCTTCTTAAATATCTTCAGTGTGCCGTTATCCTCATAGGATTGTGCACATTCAATAACTGTTCAAATAAGAATGATATCCCTGCGTTCCCTGCCGGTACCTTCAGTCCAATCGCCTCCATCAATGCTAATATCTCATTCAACGAACCCTTCAGTACGTATGAAGCGGAATACAAAGCGATACGCAATACGGGTGCCACGGGAGTCCAGACGGCTGCACCTTGGAAAAGTTTAAATCCCACTGGCACCACCTATGATCTGACATTACTTTCCAACAGTTTTTTCGGTTTGGGCGCATTGTCGGACTACGGATATGAGAACATATTTTTAAATATCCCAATCATTACGATCGATCAGAGGAGTATGCCTGCGGATATTTCTTCCCTGCCATTCGATGATCAAAACGTCAAGAATCGATATCGGGCATTAATTGATGTCGTTAAAGGCCAAATCAATTCCCGAGTGAAATACATTTCGTTAGGCAATGAAGTAGATACCTATCTGGTTGCCCATCCAAATGAGTGGCCATCCTTCAAAAATTTAATAGATGATTTGAAGCCTTATATAAAATCCAATTGCCCCGGCGTGAATATTGGTGTTACCATAACATTTGAAGGTGCTACCGGATCGAATGCCGATCTGGTTAAAACCCTAACGTCCAATATGGATGTGAATATTCTTACTTATTATCCCATTGGCAATAAGTTTAGCCCAAGAGAACCGTCCACCGTCAAACCAGGCATTGAGAAAATGATCGCTATCGCTAATGGTAAGGCGATAATAATGCAGGAATGGGGATATCCTTCCAGCACAGCGCTTGGCAGCAGTGAGATCCGCCAGGCAGAATTTATTTACAATTCACTCGTAGAAATCGAAAAAAAAGGTCCGATTGTCTTTCCGTTCGTCAGCTTCTTCAAATTCAGAGACTGGAATGCGGATCATGTACGGAGTATCACAGGCCAGACGTCGGGTCAGCCGTTCTATGAGTTCATGAGCTCGTTAGGTGTCAATAAAAATGACGGTAATCCCAAACAGGCATTCACGGTATTGAAGAGTTGGATAAAGAACTAAATTCGTGGAGAGGTTTCGCTTGCCCTGTCTCTACGCCTCGCAATGAACCGATCGCGTCGGGCGCACTAAGGCTTTACAAATCGACAGCGGCATTTCTAACTCGGTCATCCTATTATAAACATCGATTTATGAATCGGCACAACTTGATTTAATACTTACGCCGATCACAGGCCTCCTCTCGTTGGGCAATTTCCTTTATAAATGGCTG
>JBBRFP010000234.1:0-4372 GCA_038241465.1 Cytophagales bacterium
TGGGTAAAGACAAACGTTTCAATGAATGCCCTTATCGGCGATGGATCCAAGCTGAATCAGATGGATACAACAACCGGCGATGGTCTTGATCCAAAATATGTAGCAAAAAAAATTATTAAAGCTATTGAATCCAGGAAGAAAGAAGTTTACATCGGAGGATTGAAAGAAGTTGGTGCCGTCTATCTAAATCGCTACCTGCCGGATCTTTTCGCGTCGGTTGTCCGTAGCGCCAAAGTACGATAATGTATTCCTGGTATGAGTACTTGTTGATCATCGTGGTAGGTTTCGGAGCAGCTTTTCTAAATACGGTTGGAGGGGGAGGCTCACTCTTCTCTGTTCCCATCTTAACATTCATGGGCTTACCCATTACCACAGCCAATGCTACCAGTCGCGTGGCCATACTCTTTCAAAACATAACTGCTGTCGGAGGATTTAAGAGCAAAGGCATTGAACTTCCCTGGCCCTACAGTCTTTATCTCGGCCTTTCTTCTCTCGGCGGAGGATTGATCGGTTCTCTCGCGGCCTCCAGAGTTCCGGATGAAGTTTTTACTAAAATCTTTGTGATCGTAATGATTCTGGCGGTTATCCTGATCATTTACGACCCCTTCAAATCAAAAGGTCAGGAAAAACTTGACACCAAAAGTCAAATAATAGGGGTCATTTGCTTTTTCTTTATAGGAATTTACGGCGGATTCATTCAGGCAGGAATAGGATTTCTTGTCCTCGCAGTCCTTAGCATGGTGAATAATTTAAGTCTTGTAAAAAGTAATTATGTAAAAGTTTTTGCAGCCATTGTTTATACGGGCGTTTCAGTTGCCGTTTTCGCATGGGAAGGAAAAATCCAGTGGAAAACGGGGCTTATCCTCTCGATAGGTCACGCTTTGGGAGGCTGGTATGCAAGCAGGTGGTCGGTAAAAGCTGGAGAAGCATGGATAAAGCGAGTAATGATCATCTCCATTATAGCAATGGCTGTTAAACTTTGGTTTTTTTAACCTGATATATGGCGAGTCTTTCAAAAAAACTTTTACTAGGGAACCAACCTTATATCCCGTCGCGATCGAGGTATAAGCGCGTGATCCTGACAAGTCAGTTGAGCCTGCTGACATTCATCATTTGTGTACTCTTTTTCCTTATTGACTTATCGTCTCAAACTTCATTTTTTGCCCTCGCATTGCAGGTCGGATGTGCGACGGTTGCTCTTTTTAGCTTATTCCTCAATAGGAGTGGGAATCATACTGCTGCCAAAGTATTACTTGCATCCGGCGTCAATTTCACATTATATATTTTTGCTGAAGGAGAACCACTAGAGATTGGACTTTACATGTTCTTCATCGTAGCGAATGTTGGGACGATTGTAGCCTTTGGCTATGAAGAGAAAAGACTTGCCATTCCCTTCATTTTGCTTTCGTTGGCATTGTCTATCGTATCCCTTTTCACCGATATCGAATTTTTTCCCACGATAGTAACGAGTGGGAAGTACACTACTATAAATTTGATGCTTAATTTTCTGATATCATTCATATCATCTTCTCTCATCATTTATTTTCTGATCAATTTGAACCATCGTTCTGAAAAAAATTTGTTGGAAAATGAACGGCAAATGATTCTCAAAAATGAGGAACTGACAAAACTCAACGCCGAACTTGACAAGTTCATGTACAGTACGTCCCACGACCTTCGTTCACCGATCAGTTCTGCGTTAGGGTTGATTCAACTGGCAAAAATGACCGACGATCCCGTTGAGATAAAAACGTACATGGAGATGATGGAGGAACGACTGGCGAGTTTGAATAAATTTATCAAAGACATTTCGGACTATTCAAGGAACGCCAGAACGGAGGTGAATCGCGAATCTGTCTCAGTCAACAAAGTAATGCATGGCATCGTTGACAATCTTAAATTCTATCCTGGCGCCGAAAAGGTGGACGTGAGGGTCATGGTGGACCCTGAACTCAGCATCCAAACGGATCCAACCCGGTTTCATGTCATTTTTAGCAATCTGATTGCAAATTCATTTAAATATGTTGATCGTTATAAAGAGAATCCATTTATCAGGGTTTCAGCAGAGATACATAATGATCGTATACATTTTAGAGTAGAGGATAATGGCGTCGGTATCGCAGATAAATATTTACCCAGGATCTTTGAAATGTTCTTCCAGGCTCACGAGAAATCCGAGGGCTCAGGACTGGGGCTTTACATCGTTAAAGAAGCCGTGGCAAAACTGGATGGAACAATTGTTGTCAAATCAAGGTTAGAGACGGGAACGCTGTTTGAAGTGAGGCTGCCTAGATAGTTCAGAGTTCAAAGTTCAGAGTTCAGAGTTCAAAGTTCAGAGTTCAGAGTTCAAAGTTCAGAGTTCAGAGTTCCGCCGGATGTGGTGCGTTTTTTGGAATTGGCTAAAAGGAAACTAAAAGGAAACTAAAAAGAAATTAAAATTCAGGATTATGTTGAAATGGAATGACGTGATCGCATTTGCCACGAAGAGCAATCCGACACCACCAAAACGTGTAGAGAAAAGTGACGAAGAATGGAAAAAGATTCTGACGCCTGAGGAGTATGGCATTGCCCGCAAAAAGGGAACAGAGCGCGCGTTTACGGGAGAATATTGTGAAGCGCATGACCCAGGACTCTACGCATGTCGCTGTTGCGGAACATTACTCTTTGATTCAAGTCTGAAATTTGAATCAGGAACAGGCTGGCCGAGCTTTACACAACCCTACACAGATGATGTAGTAGCTTACCATAAAGACAATGCCTACGGAATGGTACGCGTGGAGGTGACATGCAATGTTTGCGATTGTCATCTTGGACATATTTTTCCTGATGGTCCTGCTCCAAGCGGATTGAGATATTGTATAAATTCGGCTTCGATAGTTCTGGCGGAGAAAAAATAACAGACCGCGCGAGACTGGTGTGCAATCCGTGGCTAAAAGAATCGATTGTTTTAATGCTGCCGTATTCGCTATTTTTACTTAGGCCAACAATGGCATAGACTGTTATTCTATGTTGCTATGTGGTTAGGGTATTAAGCCTTTGATAATGAAGATAAAAATCCAAACTATGAAATGGCTCATCTTGATCGTATTGACATCAACTATCCTGGCATGCTCAAAATCAAAACCCGCTTCTGAAAGTAGCCAGGAGACTGTCTCTTACTCAGAACAATATCGTCCTCAATTTCATTTCAGCCCCGCTAAAAACTGGACGAACGATCCCAATGGACTTGTGTATTATGAGGGAGAATATCATATTTTCTTTCAGTACAATCCTTATGGCACCGTATGGGGTCACATGAGCTGGGGACACGCTGTGAGCAAAGACTTGCTACATTGGGAACAGCTACCGGTCGCTCTTAGTGAATATCAGGATCGGATTACTGGCGATAGCACCATGATATTTTCCGGAACTGTAGTAGTTGATAAAAACAACAGCAGTGGATTGTGTAGTGGTCCTGAGTGTATGGTTGCGATTTACACTTCTCACGTTCATAAGAATGGTGAGGGGATTTTACAACATCAAAGTCTCGCCTATAGTAACGATAAGGGAAGGACGTGGATGAGTTATGACAAAAATCCCGTATTGAGTATTGATCGAAAAGATTTCCGCGACCCAAAAATATTTTGGGATAATGATCGCACGCAGTGGGTCATGTTAGCTGTAATCCCGGATAAGTTCACCGTTCAATTTTATAAATCGACGAATCTTAAGGAATGGTCGTTGATGAGCGAGTTTAGTGACCCCCAGAACACCTCCACTAAAATCTGGGAATGTCCTGACTTGTATCAGATACCTGTTGCTAACGAACCGGGGAAAATGAAATGGGTACTTTCGCTATCGAGAAATGGTCCCGCTCATTCTTATAGCGAGATGCTCGGCTACATTGGAGAATATGATGGTACTCGCTTTACTGCTTCAAATGCGTTCGCCATTGATAAGGGAAAGGATTATTATGCCGGCATTACTGTAAACAACATGCCTAAGGAAGATGGCAGAACTGTAATGATTGCGTGGGCAAATAACTGGGCCTACGGAAATCTGATACCGACCGCACCTTGGCGTGGAGCGATGGCTTTTCCAAGAGAACTTACCTTAAGGAATGTTCAACATGGAGACACAAAACAGATTCAGCTATTTATGAATCCAATCAAGGAATTGGAATCGCTGCGTGGCAAAGAACTTACAAACTTTGATTCTATTGACACCCGACATTTTGAATTGGAGGCTATCGTCAATACAGCGAAAATTGACGACCTAGTAGTCGGACTTCTCAAAGCAGAAGGAAAAAATATCGTTGAATATAATGTGGCAGAAGGAAAGGTTTTCTTCAACAGAACGGATATTGGTGTCTTTTCTTCTAATAAAGATTATG
>JBBRFP010000235.1:0-4359 GCA_038241465.1 Cytophagales bacterium
GATTTTTCAGTCCGTGAAGCCACTGCTCAAGTTCTGATTTTGTAAATTTTCCGGCAGGACGATAGATTATTTTAGGAATAGAAAGTTCTTGTAAATAATCTCGTGTGTATTCAAACGGATCAAGTGCACTTGAAAAAGGGAAGGGCCTTTCTTCAGTGGTTCTGGCCGACTCATCCTGCACATCATAAATAACCAGGGCGTCGATATCAAGTGAGCGAAATATGTTCAGGTTTTTGGCTACAATCTCATTTATCTTTTCCGGTGAGCTTTGGGCTTTTGGTGGTGTTATTCCGTAAAGTAATATTCCTGATTCTTTTCTTTTGATCTTCGATGAGAACATTTAGGTAGGTTTGTTTTCAAAGGTAAAAAGAATTGGAGAATATCATAAAATGCATTCACCACAGGGTACAGAATTCAAGGAGGAATACGCACAGACGTTTATTTTGCAGCTTTAGAATGCAGCTTTTTAAGGACATAACAGCAACGGGACTTTCATAAGTTTCATGAAGTCATCAAAGGATTCTGTGCTGTCAACATAGGCGTTTTTATCCATCACGATAAAGACCAGATTATTCTTGGTTGCGAAATTCTCAATTCGATCTGCGATAAATCCGATTTCAATTTTGAATTCATAAGACAAACCACTTTTTAATAACTCAATTTGTTCAATTGCTAGAAATTTTAGCTTGGCTTCTTCTTCGATGGTTTTCTTCCAGTGTATTAACTCCCCGGACCTTGACGGAACCAGGCGGTAAACAAAGAGAATGCAGAGATGACCTCTTAATTTTCTGGCAATTGAAATGGCCCAATTGAGAGTGTCATTCGATGACTGGGAGAAATCAAGGATGCACAGGATAGTTGTCTTTTCCTCTGTTGGAGTGGTTTTCACGTTATAAACGTATCGCAATTGCTACCATTATGTTAAGCTTTTTGTCAAGGAAGAAACTGATGTTTGTCAGTATCAGCCCATAAATGCTTACCTTTTAAAAATGGTGGATTTAGTCCCTATTATTACGAATGATGCGTTTAGGGAGATATTTCAAAGTATGTCAGAAGGCATCATTATGGTCAATAGGGAAGGATTAATCGTTGCGGCAAATCCTGTTGCAGAACATGAGTTTGGATATAATAAACATGAATTATCGGGGATGTCTCTTGAATTGTTGCTGCCGTCACGTTACCGAGGCGGGCATATACATTTCCGCCAAGGGTTTAATGCACGCCCGGAACCAAGGAAAATGGGACTTGGCAGAGACCTTCGTGCCTTAAAGAAGGATGGTACTGAGTTTCCGGTAGAGATTAGCCTAAGTTACACGTCAGTGAATGGTAAGTTACTGGTGATGGCTTTTATCAGCGACATTTCTGCAAGGAAAAAATCGGAGGAGGATTTAAAGAGGAGCGAAGAACAACTTATTATTTACGCCGCGGAGTTGGAAAAAAAAGTACAATCGCGTACAGAGGATCTTAATGTTACGATACAGAAATTGGAGAAAGAGATAACGGAGCGGAAACGAGCGGAGGCTGAATCGGTAAAAGCTCTGGAAAGTGAACGGGAACTCAACGACCTGAAAACGAAATTCGTCGCCATTGCATCTCATGAGTTTCGAACACCGCTTAGTACTATTTTAAGTTCTGTTTCTCTGGTAGAGCAGTACAAGCAATTGGGTGAACTTGATAAAATTGATAAACACACAAGTCGTGTGAAATCTTCAGTGAAGCATCTTACCGCCATTTTGAATGACTTTTTATCGCTTGGAAAACTGGATGAAGGAAAGGTGGATGTTGTAAATGAAATCAATGATATTAAAATACTATTTAGAAATATAATTGAAGAAATCACTCCTAACTTAAAAAGCGGTCAAAACATCCGGCTTCAAATCAAGACCAAAAAGGCACAGATAACGTCGGATCCGAGGATTGTGCGTAATGTTTTTTTTAATCTACTATCAAATGCTAGCAAATATTCAGGTCCGGATCAGATGATCTTCCTTACGATTGGCGATGATGACAAGTTTTTAAAAATCACTCTTCAGGATGAAGGTATTGGTATTCCTGACGAAGACCATAAGCATCTGTTTGAAAGGTTTTTTCGGGCGGGTAATGCCACTACCATTCAAGGTACAGGTCTTGGACTGAATATTGTAAAGCGTTATGTTGAGCTATTGGGTGGTTCGATTTCTTTTGAGAGTAAGTTCGAAGTGGGAACGACATTTCTGGTATCAATTCCCTTAAATGAATCAAACAAATGAAAAGGATACTGTTAATTGAGGACAATGCTGAGCTTCGCGATAACACGAGTGAAATTCTCTCTCTTGCAGGTTATGATGTGACAGCGGCTGAGAATGGAAAAATTGGAGTGACGATCGCTCAAAAGGAAAAGCCTGACCTTATAGTATGTGACATTATGATGCCCGAGCTCGATGGCTATGGAGTCTTACATATTTTGGGAAATAATCCAGATACGTCGGCAATTCCCTTTATTTTTCTCACTGCCAAAACAGAAAAGGCAGACATACGGAAAGGAATGAATCTCGGTGCCGATGATTATCTCATTAAGCCATTTGAGCAAACGGAATTGTTGAACGCAATTGAAACGCGTTTGCGAAAGAATCAACTTCGCTCGCATGATTATGCGAATACATCGGACGGCCTTGATCGATTTATTTTCGACGCTCAGAAGACATTGAACCTTGAAGATCTTGGCAAAGACAAGAAAATGAAGTTTTATAAAAAGAAATCCATTTTATTCTCTGAAGGTGACGCACCTCAATTTATATTCTTTGTGAATTCCGGGAGTATTAAAAGCTCGAAAGAGCATGCTGAAGGAAAGGAGTTGATTACGAATCTTTACAAGGCTGGTGACTTTTTTGGATTTGAATCACTGCTTGAAAATATATCATACCAGGAGACAGGTATTGCTATGGAGGATTCGGAAGTGGTTCTGATACCAAAGAATGATTTTCTCCTGTTGCTTTCTTCGAATGAACACGTCACGGCAAGTTTCATTGCAATGCTATGTAAAAAAGTATCAGCTAAAGAATCGCAGCTTCTTAACCTTGCTTACAACTCTGTGCGTCAACGGACCGCGGAAGCTTTATTAAGAGTGAGTTCACAAGCAAATCTCGCTATTGGTGAAGTTGCTTTAATAAGCATTTCGCGTGACGATCTTGCAAATATTGCCGGTACGGCTTCTGAGTCTGTTACGCGTATACTATCAGACTTCAAAGACGAAGGCTTGATCGAAATTGAAAGCGGTAAAATCAGAATCGTTCAACGACCCAAACTTGAAAAAATGATTCGTTGGAATGTTGTGCGATAGAAAAGGCTTGCTTCGTGCCTTAGCTTCTTATTGACCTCGTGCTGAAATTTGATGTGAAGCCATTCTCATTCAAATTGGTTTCATCATCAAATTAAACTCAACCACAATGATGGGCTGAACTTTAATCAGACCAAAAGCATGTTTCGGAGCTACTAAATTAAAATCGCTAAATGAAATTTCTTTTTGGCCAGCTAGCTGTAATGAAGTATCTTTTTCATTCAGTTGAAACTCCACAGACATGTGCTTCGTTACTCCAGCAAGTGTAATTTCCATTTTTGCGGTGGCATTATGGGTGCCTTCGTTTTTCTTAAGTGAAACAAATCTCACGTATAGATTCGGCTGTTCAAATGCCTTAACCGTTCTTCGCAAGTCTCGAGTGATTGTTTTATTACCACAATTAAAGTCCTGAACGGCGATCACCATTGAATTCTCAATGAAGATCATCTCCTCATGTTTTTGTGTGTAGGCAAGTGTATCAAAGTGATTGTATTGAAGTATTGAACAAGTATAAGCATTGAGATTTGTTTTCCCGTGTATTAAAAGCTGACTCCCAGCACCGATCACCCATTGCCCCTTCTCCGCTGGGGCAGCACTTATCAACGTAAAGAGGAGAAAAATTTGTATCGTATGTTTCATTTCGATGTGATAATATGCGAAAAAAAGTTGCCTGCGAACAGGACAACTTTTTATTTGAGTGCTTTTGATTTTTTAAAACGCAATTGATCCCTGAAGAACAAAGCCGTCAAACTTTCCGCCCTGAAGAATGTTGCCGATTGGGAAGTCGTTGTATTGTTGTGTTACGTATTCACCTTTTATAAGAATGTTTCGGTTAAGGAACCATCCCGCTGCAAAAGCGGTACGGTCAATAGAAATATCAGCGCGCGTGCCTTGGTTTATTCCACCAACAGCTGTGGCAGTAGTCGTCTGACCGAATACCTGCGTGCCACTGACAGTGTTGTATTTAGCTCCGACATAGTATTGTTCCCTCACTCCAAAACGATAAAGCACGTCAACGGCAAGCTGAGTGAATTTGCGATCGC
>JBBRFP010000236.1:0-4351 GCA_038241465.1 Cytophagales bacterium
GAACATGGAATTATACACTGATGATTACTTCATGAAGGAGGCGATGAAAGAAGCTCTTAAGGCATTCGATGCAGGTGAAGTCCCGGTGGGAGCGATCGTTGTGAGTCAGAATAAAATTATAGCCCGGGCCAGTAACCAGACCGAGCAATTAAATGATGCAACAGCACATGCTGAAATGCTGGCAGTGACCGGTGCCGCAAATTATCTTGGGGCAAAGTATTTAACAGAATGCACACTTTATGTAACACTTGAGCCCTGCGTTATGTGTGCCGGAGCTCTTCAATGGGTGCAATTGCAAAAACTTGTATATGCGGCTTCCGATTTGCAAAAAGGATACAGTCTAGTCGATTCCCAATTATTGCACCCCCGCACCGAGGTAGTGAAAGGGATAAAAGCAGAAGAAAGTAAACAGCTAGTAGACCAGTTTTTTAAAAGGATCAGAGAAAAATAAGTAACATTGCGGTATGGCTATGGAATTAAAAGGAAAGATTATCCAAATGTTGCCGGTACAAACGGGCATGGGTAAAAAAGGACAATGGAAAAAGCAGGAGTTCATTGTGGAAACACAATCTCAATATCCTAAAAAAGTTTGCCTCTCTGCCTGGGGCGACAAGATCGACCAGTTTAACGTGGCGGAGGGCGATATGGTAAATGTTTCAGTTGAACTGGAAAGCCGGGAGTACAACGGGCGATGGTACACAGAAGCGAGAGCGTGGAAGCTGGAAAAAGGGGCTTCTACAGGTTCTGGTAATGGAAAAGGCTCGTCCAATTCCGATCCAATCGGAGACGAGCCCTTTCAGTCAAATTCATCCTCAACGGACGATCTGCCTTTTTAAGTAATTATAAGGCCTTAGCTTAAAGGTGGGTGCTTACGCTTTTATCTTTTTTGCGCGACCCTCATCGACACGTTTGCCATTCTCGTGCTTTCCGAGAATAGTGACGTCTTTTGTGGTTTCGTACTGCTTAGCGGCTTGCATCATTGCCTGCTCGCTGTCGCGAATGATAATAGTGCCGGATTTGGCTCCCTTGTTACGGATTTCAATGTAAAAACCGTCTTTCTTTTTCTTTGGTAATACCGGAGGTCTGCCCATGAATTATATTGATTTAGTGATTATCTTTTTCAATTAACACATCTTCGAAAACCTCAATTTGATAATGAAAGTTCCCCGAAATGCGTTTTTAGCCAAATTTTGCCCTTTCCAAGCGCAAAGATAACGTTTTATCCTGTTTTTTTGGGATAAAAGCTGCAGGGCGTTAGTTGGAGAGATTACTTATCTATTCGACTCCTTTATAGCGTTGTTTGACTAAAGTCAAATTCGTCAGTGGTTCGGATTAACCTCCGGCTTAAGCTAAGAGGTCAATGATGACTTCTCCAGTTGGTTTGGCCAGACGCTAAACTCAATTTTATAATTATTTTAACTAAGACCATCGATCAACTTCCGTTGCTGCCCGTATCGGCTTTGTGGCATTGGCCTGACATGATCAGATGGTCGTACGGTTGATTATAAAACAATGTTCAAATGTTTTCATTCCTATTTTAGGATAGTAAGTGACGGCGGCCGGTGCTGCTAACAAGATCAGCACGGTGTCGGGTCCGGATACTGCATGAGTTTCTTCGATTAACTTTTTGCCAATTCCTTTATGTTGAAACGACTCGTCTACCGCGAGATCAGAAAGATAACAGCAAAATGAAAAATCACTCAGCGCTCTTGAAACTCCCACTAATAGATCGCCAGACCTGGCTGTAATCAGAATGTTACCGTGCGCTAGCATCTGGTCAATCCTTTTCGGATCGTTCACTGGCCTCCGCACATCAAGTGTTGATCGCTTTAGAATATCCGTGAATTGAGATGGAGTGATGACGACGTCGCTGCGGTAGGTTATTTCTTCCATTTCTAAATTTTTAAAAACATAGACACATCATGAAAACGTAGATTGTGTTGGTGCAGAAACTATCTACATGCGGCAATACTTACGAGAAGGAAAACTATACTTTCTATGCTGTGTGATTAGTTTCCTCACGAATCAACGAATCAATTACCCTACACTTTGAACATGTAGTTCCATTTGTGTGTATCGGGCGTAACTCCTAAGCGGATGTCCATCAGCTTCGTTTTTAATTTCTGCTGAATACTTTCAGGTGAAACAGCTGGCAGCTGGTAATCGGTACCATGAATTTGGATGACTGCTATTGGTGCGACCACTGCGGCGGTTCCGGCACCGAAAGCTTCAGTAAGAGTTTTCTTTTTAAAACCTTCCTCAACCTCGTCAATGCTTATCCTTCTTTCTTCAACCTCTAAACCTGCTTCACGGGCCAGTGTAAGAAGTGAATCTCTTGTGATCCCATCGAGGATAGCAGTATTGAGGGCAGGTGTTACAATTTTTCCATTGAGCACAAACATTACGTTCATCATTCCTACTTCATCAATGTATTTGTGCTCTTTGCTGTCAGTCCACAGGATCTGATCAAATCCTTCGTGCTTCGCAATTTGCGTGGGATAGAAAGCACCTCCATAATTGCCAGAACATTTTGCGAAACCAGTGCCTCCTTCTGCGGTGCGAACAAATTTATCTTCCACTTTTAAGCGGAACGGTTTGCTATAATAAGGACCTACTGGACTTGTCAGAATAACGAATTTGTAACGATCAGCAACTTTTACACCGAGGCGTGATTCGGACGCAAACACAACCGGACGGATATAAAGTGATCCACCTTCCGTTGTGGGTATCCATTCCTGATCTATTTCAATAAGGGCATGCAGGCATTGAATAAACATTTCAAACGAAATGGTTGGCATGCACATCCGCTCAAGCGATTTGTTCATTCGGCTATGATGCTTCTCCGGGCGGAAAATATTAACCGTGCCGTTTTTCTTGTAGGCCTTCATTCCTTCAAATATTGATTGACCATAATGAAGAGCAAGCATTGCGGGGCTCATTTTAAGATCGCCAAACGGTACAATCACAGGTTCGCTCCATTGACCATCGTGCCAGTCTGACATCAGCATGTGATCAGAGAGGTATTTCCCGAACTCAAGATTATTGAAATCTGTTTCTCTAATGCGTGAATGAGTTGTTTTTTGAACGGAAATAGAGGAGGTAAGTGTCATAGTGTTAATTAAGCTGTAAAGATATTTAAAAGTCAGTTAAAAATTTGGCCTTAATTCTTTCATATACTGGGCGATCTTTAAAGAGTCGGCATCGCCTCGTTGTTCCAATTGAGAGATAATTCTAAGTTGATTTTCCTCATCCCGGTTTTGTGAAAGTTTGTACGATGCTTCCATTTTTTCGATCACAATCTCAAATCCCACAATAGCGGGAAGGTTCTTTTTTAAAAGTTCTTCTGACATCTTTTCTACAGAGACGGGGCAAGCGGATGCTTTTTCATATTTGTCGGTGAGTTGCTTTAATGATTCAAGTAAAGAGGCTTCTTCCACAATCTTGACTTTACCCGATACGTGTACGGCGATATAATTCCATGTTGGTACATTCTCGTGGTCGTACCAGGAAGACGAGATGTATGCGTGAGGTCCTGAAAAGATTGCGAGCGCATCAGGATTTGATTCAAAACTTTTCCAATGTTTATTGCCTCGTGCGACGTGTCCGGTCAACCTCAAGCCATCGTTGGTTAAGAACATCGGTATATGCGTTGCCCAAGGTTTTCCTTCCACCACGCTCGTGAGGATTCCAAAGCCATTCTCATGAACGAAATTCTTTAAATCGTCCGCATGATTGCGACGTGAATGCTTATTCGTGTACATATTTTACAATCATTTTCCTTTTAGTCTTTTAAGATAAAATGGAGGCATTTCAGCAGATACTCCAAAAGTAAACGTGCTATCAAACCAAGCCCATTGATTTCATTTCATCAGGGGATAAATATTGTGCCTTTCAAAAAGATCCGGCCGTGACCGCTGATCTCAACGCGATCACCGATCAGTTTGCATCCAAGATTCCCACTACGGGCAGAACATTGAATGGCTTGCATTTCTGTTTTGCCTAGAATGCCTGACCAATAGGGTATAAGTGTTGTGTGGGCTGACCCTGTTACAGGATCTTCATCGCCACCGGATTGCGGCCCGAAAAATCTTGAAACGAAATCTACCGTATCGCCTTTAGCGGTTGAGATGACGCCCCGCGCATTAATCTCCGCTACTTTCCGAAAGTCAGGGCGAAGCTGTCTCACCTGGCTTTCATTTTCAAAGATCAGCATGTAATCCGTTTTGCCTCTGAATGCTTTGAGTGGCTTGACATTAAACGGCGTTGAGAGTTCAGGCGTCAGTTCGACTTCTCTGAAAACATCCGTAGGGAAATTGAGTGTCAGGAGATCGTTTTTTTTTGTTACTGTCAA
>JBBRFP010000237.1:0-4345 GCA_038241465.1 Cytophagales bacterium
CGAAGGGTTACAGTTATAGTGAAAATATCAACAATGGCACATTGCGGATGAATTCGTTTGCACACGTGTTGTTGGTGAAAAACACCAACAATGGCGAAGGGTTACAGTTATAGTGAAAATATCAACAATGGCACATTGCGGATGAATCCGTTTGCACACGTGTTGTTGGCGAAAAACACCAACAACGGCGAAGGGAGGAAACACCAACAATGGCGAGCCCTCGCCCCCGCGCCTGTGTTGGTGTTTTTTCACCAACACATAAACACATAAACACATCAACCCAAATATTACTATCTCTTCAACCGCACCACTTTCCCATCCATCACTATCTCCATCTCCTCCCCTGACTCCAGTATCGTTTCTGTTTTTCCTTTTGAGACTTTCACCCTGACTACCCTGCCGCGGAATTCTAACCTAAATGAATAGGATTTCCATTGCTCTGGAATGTAGGGACTGAATTGAAGCTTACCATCGTTCACGCGCATTCCACCAAACCCTTTGATCACGCTCATCCAGGTTCCCGCCATAGAGGTGATGTGACATCCATCTTCCGTATCATTATTATAGTCATCCAGATCAAGACGTGAGGTACGCAAGTACATTTCATAAGCCTTTTCTTTATAACCAAGTTTCGATGCAAGAATAACGTGCACACAAGGCGACAACGACGACTCATGCACGGTCATCGGCTCATAGAAATCGAAATTGCGCTTCAGCTGATCGTTGTTAAATTGCTCTTCAAAGAAATAAAATCCCTGCAGCACATCGGCCTGCTTGATAAAGCATGAACGCAATATCCTGTCCCATGACCACTTCTGATTCAATGGTCGGTCTTCGGGACGAAGATCTTTTACCGTTAGTAATTCCTTATCCAAAAATCCATCCTGCTGGAGATAAACTCCACGCTCCTTGTCCTCAGGATAATACATTTTTTCCGAGATGTCCTTCCATTTAGTCAGCTCCTTTTCATTGAACTTGACCTTGGCAAAGATCTTATCATATCGCGCGGTATGACGCTTCCTGACGTACTCAACAGACTTCAGCGTATACTTCAGCGTCCATGCGGCAAACATGTTCGTGTACCAGTTATTATTTGAATTGATTTCGTATTCATTCGGACCCGTTACGCCAAGCATTACGTATTTCTGCTTGTCGGTCGACCAGTTTACACGCTGTGCCCAGAATCGTGAAATACCAATAAGCACCTCCAGACCAAATTCCGCCAGATAATCTTCATCACCGGTGTAGCGGATATAATCAAAAATGGCATAGGCAATCGCGCCATTGCGATGGATCTCTTCAAAGGTGATTTCCCACTCATTGTGACACTCTTCACCATTCATCGTGACCATCGGATACAGGGCAGCACCGTCTGTAAATCCAAGCTTGCCGCCATTCTCAATCGCACGCTGCAAATGCTTGTGACGATACACCAAAAGGTTACGGGCAACTTTGGGATCAGATGTTCCCAAATAAAAAGGCAAACAGTATGCTTCTGTATCCCAGTAGGTACTACCGCCGTACTTTTCACCTGTAAATCCTTTCGGACCTATATTCAATCGCTCGTCGGCGCCGGTGTAGGTCTGCATCAATTGAAAAATATTGAATCGAATACCTTGTTGTGCGGCGGCATCACCTTCAATGGTGATATCGCATTTTTCCCAGGTACCAGCCCAGACATTCTTATGTTCTGCAAAAAGTTTATCGTACCCTTTCGTTTTGACTTCTTTTAATCTCTTTTTTGTAAGCGAAGCAAGCTTTGCTTTTGGATGGTTTTCGGAAGAAAGGATTGCACCGTATTTATAAATAACGGTCTCGGACCCCATTTTAAGTTTGACGACGACGGTGTTGTCCGCATACTTTTCTTTGCGCGATGCTTTAACGGTAGCTTTCGCCGGCTTCCCGTCGGTTGTTAGGGTGTAGGTCATTCCGGTGGAGACATGAAAGAAGGTCTTCTTCGTCTCTGCTGTCACCATAGCGAGACCAGCTGACGATTCTTTTGAAATCTCATTCCAGAATTTCTCATCATAGTTTGAATCCTTATTGACAACATCCGCATCAACGGCCAATGTGATTGTGCAAGCTGAAGAGAAATTAATGGGCGTTATGGAATACCGAATGGCTCCGACTTCTCCATCTGCCATGGAGCAAAAGCGTTTCGAATCAATCTTAATTTTTCTGCCACCCGCCATCGAAGCAGTAAAGCTTCTGTGAAGCAGTCCGGTCTTCATATCCAGCACCCTCCTGAAGTCGCTTACCTTACACTTGGCAAGATCAAGATTCACTTTCCCGATTTTGATATGGATACCAATCCAGCTCGGAGCATTTAACACTTTAGCAAAATATTCAGGGTACCCGTTCTTCCACCAGCCTACCCGGGTCTTGTCTGGATAATACACACCGGCCACATAACTTCCCTGATGCGTATCACCCGAGTACTCTTCTTCAAACGTAGCACGCTGACCCATCCGGCCATTGCCAAGACTGAACAGACTTTCTGAAATTCTATTTAAATGTGGATCGAAACCTTCTTCGATGATTTGCCACTCGTTGTGCTTGATATAGTTCTTCATAATCAATTTGAAGATTTGAAAATTTGACGATTTGATAAGGGGCCCCGGTAGGGAAATATAGTTGCCATAACTATAAAGTTTTCAACTGTTCGAGATTGAAGTCGCCCGTGCGGGGGATGACAAGGTTGGCTTTGCCGAGTTGCTTGGGAGAGCCGATGCCGACGGTTTTCATGCCGCCACGGATACCCGCCTCGACTCCTGCTTCCGCATCTTCGAATACAACGCATTCGGCAGGTGGAATCTTTAAAAGTGAAGCAGCCATTAAAAATATTTCAGGGTCAGGTTTTGAGTTGACAATCATGGTGCCATCAACGATCGCGTCAAATAACTTCTCAATCTCAATTAGTTTGATAACGGTCTTCGCATTCTTGCTGCTCGACGCCAAGGCGGTCATTAATCCCGCATTCTTTATCCTTATCAAAAGATCTTTTACACCCGGATAAATCTCTTCGGGTTTCATCGTGTTGATGTACTCGACAAACCACACATTCTTCTTTGCTGCGAGGGCTTCTTTGGCTTTATCATCCAATGAAAGCTTACCGAGCTCCAGAATAATATTAAGTGAATCCATTCTGCTGACGCCTTTGAGACGCTCGTTATCCTCGATGGTAAAAGGAATGTTGAGCTCTTTCGCCAATCGTTGCCATGCGAGAAAATGATAGGTCGCGCTGTCAACAATTACTCCATCCAAATCAAAAATACAGGCCTTAATCACTGTGTAAGGGGTTTAATTCGGGCGAATATAGCCGAGTTCCATGATCTTTTTCGTTTCGGCAAGATTCTTAAATACTCCGAATGTTTTGCCCTGTGTTCTGAGCGCACCTAACGTATTACCAAACCTGGCCGCACCAACATAGTCCTTGGGCTTTTGCATCAACCCATAACCTATACCACCAGCAAATGAATCACCGCATCCAGTAGTATCAATAACATTACTCACTTTTATAGCAGGCACCATCTCCTCAATCGTCTCTTTTCTATTTCTGTAATAAACAAGGCAACCCCTTGAATCAACAGTGATATAAACACATTTTACCCCTTTATTCAGACAATGATCAGCAAAGGCTCTGAGGCTTTCACGATTCAACTCCTCGGTCGTAGCAAAATCAGTCGATTCATATTCCTTCTTAAACCAGGATGCCTGTGCTTCCTCGAGATTCATCTTCAAAACATCAATATAAGGAAGCCATTGATCACGGTCGATCCAGAATTTACGCTGGCGCTCACCCGTCACCAGGCACGACGTCGTGACACCGTGAGCATCAAATACGACAAGACCCTTACTTTTCTTCTTGAGAAATTTCAACGTGTCTAATGAAATTTCGTAATCGCTAATCGGTATAAACACAAACACCTTGCAATCCAGTAGTCGTACCATATCTTCCGGGACAATCGGATCCATAAAACCAGTCTGACGCTCAAGACGATTGTTCATGTCAAGGAACCGCAGACTGATGATATCCCCCTGATCATTCTTGGTTGTAAGATGCTTCAGGTTTATTCCCTTGTAACCCTGAAATACCTCTTTAACGTTATCAAGATCGACAATCCTCAGGTGCGAGACCGGCACCACTTCGTGTTTTTCACCCGACAGTACCGACAGTGCAATCACGGGATGTGTGACACATCCCCATTTTTGAATAAGATCATCGTTATGAGTGATGATGTGGTCACGTGGAATTGGTCCTACAATGGCAATGCGTTTCATACGCTATACTTTTTAGTTTGTTAGATACGCGGCTCCAAAAACACCGGCACTGTCGCCAAGCATG
>JBBRFP010000238.1:0-4341 GCA_038241465.1 Cytophagales bacterium
ACCCCTCCACTCCCCGTATTTTATAATGTAAGCGCTGCTGAGTATTGGACGCCTAACCGCACCCTAGGGCTTGGAAATGCAGAGCAGGTTCACAAGGCCAGCGCTGATGAACCTCGCTGTCACTATAATGCCAAGCTAAAAAAGGACTTTTAACTCAGTTCGCGTTTTCTTCGGTATCAACACAAATAGAGTAGGCATTTTATAAATTCGTTAGCAAATCTTTAACAGATGGTCTCTTTTTATAATCTGTGTCAAAATAACGGTAAGAAATTTTCCCGGATCGATCAATAATATACACCGCAGGTACCGGGAGATTAGCTCCGTTGCTGCCGTTCATTTTAGTGAAGTCCAGCCCATAACCCTCGTAGGCTTTGATCGTTTGCGCGTCAAGAGCAAAAGCCACGTCATAAGCCTTCATGATTTTTAAGCCTTCGTCGTGGAGGATAGAATAGGATGCTTTCGTCTTTTCAATAGTTTTTGAAATGTTCTCTACTTTCTCTGGTGAAATGGCAACCACCTGGGCACCCTTGGCGGTGATCAACGCTATAGAATCTTCAAGCGCCTTCAACTCCTTGTTACAAAAAGGGCACCATTCGCCACGATAAAATATTAGGATGACCTTACCTTTTTTTAACTGCTTGGATAAGCTAATCTGATTGCCATATTGGTCTTTGGCGGAGAAGTCAGGCGCTTTATCATTCGTTTGCAACCCTTTTGGCTGGCTGAAACACATGCTGCACGTCAGCAAAAAGAACACTCCAAATTGTAATAGTTTCATAGCTTTTTGATCTTAATTTATAGTAACAAGAATAAGAATAGCACACGATAAATATTGTCATTTGGCAGACACACGGGCTGATCACTTGACAAGGCTACTTCGTTATTTTAAAGCTAATTCGACCATTTTCTATTTTACGCTCGTTCGTGACTTCAAAATTTACTTTACAATAGGTTTTTGTTCGCTTATCCATGCCTTCAGGCCACCTTGCAAATCATAGACTTGTTTGAAACCCAAGTCAGTCAATATTTTAGCGGCACCTCCACTTCTGACGCCTAACGCGCAATAAACAAACACAGGTTTTCCCTTATCCAGTTTACTGAGTTGACTCTTGAAATCAGATTTATAATAGTCTATAAAAATGGCACCAGCAATATGACCTTGACCATATTCAGCCTTGGTGCGAACATCCACTATCAGCTTATCCTTTATTTCTTCAATCTTTGCTGCAAAGTCTTCAACGACCAGTAAGTGAGATGATTGGGCATTCGTCGCAGCGGCTATGAAAACAAAGGAAAATAGAACGGTAGATTTAATAATAATCTGAATACTCATTGGAGTTGGCTTTCATTGATTCTCTGCATGCATGTAATCCGCCTTCAAGCTACAATGAAAGAATATAAAAGGTTTTGATGTAGCCTCTTTTTTTTAGTCGATCTTCCGATCCTGACGTGATGCCGAACTTCCCTCTTAACAGTGAGAGTTAAGCGGAGGGGTTAGTAAATCAATTTTTGAATTTCAACTCCGGGCTTTGCGTATTGGTAGCGATCGATCAATGATGTTGAATAATAGCCATCGATACCGTTGCTGCAAATAGATTGAGCCTTTTCTAATGAAAGAAAGCCGTCTGCTGATAAAATATCATCTTCTAATTTCACACTCTGTATTTCTCCTATGACCAGGAAGGTATCGTTCATCTGAATGGGAATGATCTCCTTTAGCGTCAATGAGTACTTCACCTGACTCTCTTTCACAAATGGAGCCAGCTGTCCGGCTAAAAATTCGGGAGTAAGTCCGACTTGCTCGAACTCGCTTACTTCTTCAGGATACTTTGCACTGGTTTGATGGGCCTTTTCCAAAAAGGAACGATGAACATGATTGATTGTATAAGCACCGGTTGCCTCAATATTCGCAATTGTATGAGGGCCCGCCTTGATAGGTCGATTGATGTAGCCCACCAGTGCCGGCTGAGATCCAATATGAACGATGCTGCTGAAGATACCAAGGTTCGGCTGCCCCTTTTGATTGACCGTTCCGATCAGACTCACGGATTTAAATCCGGTAAGGCTATTGATAAAATTGGCTCGATAAAATCGTTCCCAGGTTTGAATAGTAGAGGATGAGATCAGTTGCATGTGTTAATAAAGAATTAATTCGTAAAAAATTATGAACGCTACCTATTTATATTAAATGCTCGCACTAGGATCATTGCTCTGTGGAGCATGAAGACTGATCATTTCCTTGAGCTATTTTTTACTGGCACCTTTAGTTCAACATTAATTTCATTGCCGACCATAAAACCAAAAATATTCCCCTTGATTCCAAAATCGACTCTGTTTACTTTGAAAGATCCCGTAAACGTTCCTTTATCTTTTGAACTAACAAACTGAAAGCCGATGGCAACGACTTTTGAGGTTCCGTGTAGTTGCAACGTACCGTTTACGGTAAAGACCTTACCCGATTTAGCAAAACTGGAGGAGGTAAACTTTATGGTTTTATAATTCTCCACATCAAACCAATCTTTGCCTTTGGCGTGTTTGTCTTTCAACCTGTCACCCGTTTCAATCGTTGCTGTTTCTATCAACACATCCATGCTGGCACTAGCCAAATTCGAGGGATCGAATACGATTGTTCCTTTAGGGTTGCCGAACGTCCCATTTATATTACTCCCTGAAAACTTGATTGAAGCGTTTGAATCAAAATTCCAATTTTTCATTCTAGAATATTTTTCTGTTTAATGAAGCAAACCTATTTAATAAAAGAGTAACTCCTTCTGATGCTACCGATTGCGCTGAACATAAGTAATAAATTAATAAACAATTCATTCAATAACCTGTTGATGAGACGTATTGTTTAACAAAAATCAAAATACATATCATGACGTTAGTTGGAAGAAAAGCACCAAAAATTTTAGCAGCAGCTGTAGTAAACGGGGAAGAGATTATTGAAAATTTTAGCTTGGATCAGTACGTTGGCAAGAAGAACGTTGTATTGTTCTTTTACCCAAAAGATTTCACCTTCGTTTGTCCCACTGAAATTCATGCCTTTCAGGAAAAAATAGAAGAATTTGACAAAAGAGATACGATCGTAATTGGCTGTTCTACCGACACGGAAGAAACCCACCTGGCATGGCTCAATACCGCCAAAGACAATGGAGGCATTCAAGGGGTAACCTTTCCGATCATTGCCGACTCTGCTAAAATTATTTCAATGAATTATGGCGTTTTAGGCGGGGAATACTCTTTTGACGCGATTAAAAGAACATGGTCGTTTAACGGAGCACCGATTGCCTATCGCGGAACGTTTATCATCGACAAGACAGGTATTGTGCGCCACGAATCAATCAACGATTTTCCTTTAGGTAGAAATATTGACGAATATCTTCGTTTAATAGATGCCCAGCTTCATGTAGAAGAATTTGGTGAGGTCTGCCCGGCCAATTGGGAAGAAGGAACGGACGCAATGGTGGCAAGCACACAGGGGGTAGCAGCTTATCTTTCAAAAAATTAATACTAATACAGAATGATTGAATTAGCAGAGGATAATTTACAAGAATTGGTTGACCAGCATGATACTGTCGTAGTGCAGTACTCTGCCGGTTGGTGTGGCAATTGCCGAATCATGAAGCCGAAGTTTAAAAGACTTTCGGCAGAGGCCAATGCCGTTTTCGTGTTAGTCGATGCCGAAAAATTTCCTGCTTCTCGCAAGCTGGCCAGCGTTACTAATTTGCCCACGTTCGCTAGCTTTAAAAAGGGCATTCTACACGGGCAGGTGCAAACAAATAAGGAAGAACAGTTAAAAGCATTGATTGATGAAGCTACCCGTAATTAGACAAATACAGAAAAACGCAACGGTTGAAGAAATCGAAACGACAATTAAAGTTCTGGAAAGTATTTCGGAAGCTCCTTCGCTTAAAAGTGAAGATACCGATGTAATCGGAGAATTGATTTCCAATCTATGTGGCGCGCTGGAAGTCCATCAATTAATAATAGAAGGCTCCTCAGAAAAAGATGCTGCGAATACGTTCATGAAAAAGGTTTTAAGCTCCATTGATCGCTAATTAGCATTCATAAAGCCTTCCAGAGGAATTTTTAATAATGAGTTGGCTCGCGCTGAAAAGTACGAGCCAATTTTATTTTGAGACCTTTCAACCTACCGTCATCACGATGACTAGCATTTCAAAAAGAGAAAAACGAACGGAACGGATATTATAGTGATAATATATACCAGACTTTAAATACTCGCAAACTTAACAAAACATAACCGGGGGTTTGATGTTACTATGGTATACTTAAACAAATAAAAATGCAAAACATTGTAGAGATTGCTTCAGGCAACAAAGA
>JBBRFP010000239.1:0-4296 GCA_038241465.1 Cytophagales bacterium
TGAAGGTGTGATCAGTGAAAGTAATTTCACGACCATTATTTAGCATTCCTATATAAATAACTGAATGTCAAAGGCTGCAATGGTCAAATCATCGCGGAATGAATTGTTTGGCCTCGCGAAAAATAACGGTCAATGATAAACGAAATAAAGTGGTCAACCACCACGTAATCTCCACTGAAGAATTGTTTGGCGTTTTAAATATCAAACAAAAAGCACCGATCCTCAAATGTCGAAGGGTTGCAGTACCTTTGAACTCATTTTGAGATCATGAGAGAAGTCAGAGTACGTTTTGCCCCAAGTCCTACCGGTGCCCTTCACATTGGCGGTGTTCGCACAGCATTATATAATTATCTACTTGCCAGAAAATACGACGGTACAATGATCCTGCGCATTGAAGATACCGATCAGGGCAGGTATGTTGCGGGTGCCGAAGATTATATTTTAAGATCACTTGAATGGGCAGGTATTAAAATCGATGAAGGTGTGGGTGTAGGTGGACCACATGCACCTTACCGGCAATCGGAACGCAAGCCTTTATACAGGCAATACGCTCAAAAGCTTGTTGACGAAGGGAATGCTTACTACGCATTTGATTCGGAAGCAGAGATCGAAACAATGCGAAAAGCTTCACCTAATGCGCAGTACGATGGTGTGACGAGGGTGAAAATGAAAAACTCATTAACGCTTGCTGCTGATGAAGTTTCTCAAAAATTATCTGCCGGAGAAAAATATGTTATTCGTTTAAAAGTGCCAGCGTCGGAAGAAATTCATGTTCACGATCTGATACGCGGTGAAGTGATCGTGAATTCATCTCAGGTGGATGACAAAGTATTAATGAAATCGGATGGAATGCCGACGTACCACCTTGCCAACGTAGTGGATGATTATCTTATGAAGATCTCCCATGTGATCCGTGGAGAGGAATGGCTTCCTTCTGCCCCGCTACATGTTCTTCTTTACAAATATCTAGGATGGGAAAAAGAGATGCCTCAGTTCGCGCACTTGCCGCTTCTCTTAAAGCCTGATGGCAATGGAAAGCTGAGTAAACGGGATGCGGATAAAATGGGATTCCCGATATTCCCTTTGAATTGGACGGATCCAACCACCGGCGAACTCGCAAAAGGATTTCGTGAAAACGGATATCTGCCGGAGGCGATGATCAACTTCCTTGCGTTTCTCGGATGGAACCCTGGCACAGAACAAGAAATCTTTTCAATGGATCAATTGATCGAAGCCTTTACCCTTGAACGCATCGGAAAGGCCGGGGCTAAGTTTGATATCCAGAAAGCGCAGTGGTTTAATCAACAGTACATTCGAAACAAGCCGGATGAAGAGCTGATGGTTTACCTGATGAGCGCGTTGAACTCTCAAAAAATTGACACGACCGTTGAAAAGGCTCAAAAAATTGTTTCGGTGCTGAAGGAGCGTGTTATTTTCCCTAACGATTTCTGGGAACAGGGTAAATTATTTTTTATTGCCCCCACGGCCTTTGATGAACAAATCGTAGCGAAAAAATGGAACAACGATGCTGTAAAAGTTCTACAATCCCTTGCCGATGCAATAACCTCAGCGCAACCCTTGACGGGAACCTTGGCAAAAGATTTATTGGAGAACGTCACTGCCAGTCTTGGAATTAAGACCGGTCAGATCCTTCAGGTCTTACGATTGTCTTTAACAGGTGGCTCATCAGGTCCTGACCTCATGTTGACCATTGAAATCCTGGGCAATCTGGAAGTCGTGAAAAGAATTGCATTTGCGTTGGAAACATTAAAAATAAAAACTGCTTGATCATGGCTAAGAAATCAGACTCCAAAAACAATAAGGTTAAGCCCAAGCCCCGTGTTCACAAAGATCTCGATGGACTTGAAGTATCCATTGACTCCTTTGGTGAGATCCGTTCAAGTATGAACATTGAAAAAATTAATGAGTTCCTCAATAAAAATGTGGATGATAAGAAGCTGCTGGAGCGGGACGAAGCGGAAGCGAAGAAGAAGGAGAGGAAAAGTAAGAAGTAGCGGGAACGGCGGCAGGTTGCAAGTTCCAAGCTGCCGGTAGCATACGCCAGCCTCTTTTCAATTGCACCCAGCAACGTGTGGCTATCGCCAAAAACAAAAACCCACGCGCTTCAATTCTCGTTAAAGAGAGAATAACCCCAGGAAAATGAAATCCCACGAAATAGACTATCAGATAAAAGGTGAAAGCATTCAGATTGTAGAGATTGAGCTTGATCCTTCCGAAACGGTAATAGCAGAAGCAGGTGCAATGCTTTTTATGGAAGATGGGATTCAGTTTGAAACAAAAATGGGTGATGGGTCTTCTGCCAGTCAAAGTATTTTTGATAAACTGATCTCCGCGGGAAGTCGCGTGCTGACAGGTGAATCCTTGTTCATGACTCACTTCACCAATCGTGGAAGTAAAAAAGCGAAGGTTGGTTTTTCAGCGCCTTATCCAGGCACTGTCATACCAATCGATCTTTCAACCAGCCGCAATAACGAACTCATTGTTCAGAAGGATGGATTTCTTTGTGCTGCCTGTGGTACAAAACTATCTATCTTCTTTAACAGGAAGATCGGTGCGGGTCTTGTTGGTGGAGAAGGTTTTATCCTTGAAAAGCTTCAAGGTGATGGAAAAGCATTTGTTCATGCTGGAGGAACCGTCATTGAACGAACACTTAACAATGAAACGTTGCGCGTCGATACAGGATGCGTGGTAGCCTTCGAATCCCAGATTAATTTTGACGTTGAAAGAACGGGAAGCTTAAAGTCAATGATCTTTGGTGGCGAAGGTATTTTTCTCGCGACTCTTCAGGGCAGTGGAAAAGTCTGGCTACAATCAATGCCGATCCGTAAGTTAGTTCAAGCCCTTGCCCCTTATGGTTCTAATAGCCGTAAAGAAGCAAGTTCGTTGTTGGGAAATTTCCTTGAAGGATAGTCTTTCCAGCGGATCGCGCAGATTACTTCATCAAGATGCTGTTTACCGAAACAATGCCGAAGGCATCTTCGCGTCCAGCAGAAACTGACCGCGGTGAATGTATTCTGGATTCTCCGCGAACTTTACGTCTTCGCCTTGCGACCGTTGCGTTAAAATCCCGGCGCAGGTCCTTTGTCCATTCAAAACTTAAACCTTAGCTTTCGCAATGGCATCTTCCATCACAATCGGCCTGATCCACGAAGGGCGAATACCCGCCGACAAACGCGTTGCGTTCACACCGATGCAGGTACGTGAGATTATGCAGCGCTTTCCAGATGTTAAGGTGGTGTGTCAAAAAAGTGAAGTGCGATGTTATAAAGATGATGAGTTCAGCGCCTTGGAAATTCCCGTTGTAGACGATGTGTCCGCTTGCGATATTCTCATGGGAATAAAAGAAGTTCCAATCCCTGCATTGCTATCCAATAAAACCTACCTGTTTTTTTCGCATACATTAAAAAAACAACCTTATAATAAAAAACTTCTGCAAGAAGTGATCAAGAAAAAAATACGATTGATCGACTACGAAACGCTCCGCGATTCACAGGGGAATCGACTCGTTGCGTTTGGTCGTTTCGCCGGCATCGTCGGTGCCTTCAATGGCATTTGGACGTATGGGAAAAAATATGACCTATTCTCACTACGTCGGGCATACGAATGTTACGATATCAACGATGTTAAGATCGAAATCAGAAATATAAAACTGCCGCCTATTAAGATTATTCTTACCGGAGCCGGGAGAGTGGCAAAAGGTGCAATGGAAATGCTGGACACTGCCGGTATTCGGAAAGTCCATCCTGCAGCATTCCTAACCCAAACATATTTAGAACCTGTTTATACCCAGCTCAGCAGTTCAGATTATCATTTAAGAAAAGAAGGAGGAATCTTTAACCGCGATGAATTTCATCATCATCCTGAGCGTTATGAGTCACATTTTTCAAGTTTTACCAAAGCAGCAGACATACTTATAGCTGGCCATTTCTGGAATCCAAAAGCACCACTATTGTTTACACGAGAAGACATGCTCGCAAAGGATTTTAGAATAAAGGTTGTGGCAGATATTACATGTGATATTGATGGTTCTGTTCCAAGCACAAAGCGGGCAACTTCCATTGTGGATCCACTCTACGATTATGATCCTGTTACGGACTCAGTACAGCCTGCGTTAGGCAATAATTCTTTTATTACGGTCATGGCCATCGACAACCTACCATGCGAATTGCCGAGAAGCTCGTCGGAAGAGTTTGGAAGAGATCTTATTGACAGAATCTTAAAACCCTTGCTTACCGAAGATGTTGATCATATTATTTCCCGGGCTGTGATTGCGGA
>JBBRFP010000240.1:0-4279 GCA_038241465.1 Cytophagales bacterium
ATTGATTTTGAAGGGGAGCCTGGATTTAGTTTCAGCGAACGCCGCCTAAAGAAGAGTCCATATAAAGATGTAGCAGGGATGATGCGTTCATTTCATTATGCTGCGTTTGGAAAAATATTATTGAATGAGAATTATCGCGAACAGGATTTACAGTTTTTGGAATCCTGGGCAGAGCAATGGCAACATTACGTCGGGCGTTTTTATCTTGGCGCGTACATGGAGAAAATGGGGCTTGGTACAGAACTTCCCTACGAAGATGATGTACTGATCAGAACATATCTTATTGAAAAAGCAGTGTATGAATTAGGCTATGAGCTCAATGGTCGTCCTGACTGGACTGTGATTCCATTAAGAGGGATTGAGTATCAGGTGAACCAGTATTTGCTTGAGAGAGATAAGAGGAAGGTAGGCAGTAAGCGGTAAGTAGTAAGAAGTAAGTAGTAAGTAGTAAATGGTCACTGAACTTTGAACTTGCAATCTAACGAACAACACAATGGCTAAAAAGAGTAAGTCTACCGGAGAGAGTTTTAGTCTGCTGACTGATTTTGATATACATCTTATCAAGAGCGGCAAGCATTATAAACTTTACGAAAAGCTGGGATCGCACGCAGCCGAATTTAATGGCAAGCATGGTTGCTATTTTGCAGTGTGGGCACCGAACGCGAAATCTGTATCGGTGATTGGAAATTTTAACGAATGGAACAGCTCGGCCAATAAGCTCAATCCGAGATGGGATGAATCCGGTATATGGGAGGCTTTCTTTCCTGACATTAAAAATGGGGAAGCCTATAAGTACGCCATTCATTCAAGCACTGGCGAGTTTCTTGAAAAAGCGGATCCATTTGCTTTTTATGCAGAGATTGCTCCAAAGACAGCTTCGATTATCTGGGAAGCAGAATACCAATGGAAGGATCGCCGATGGCTCGATGAACGAAAGAAGCAGACGGGGAAATCAAAACCCTACTCTGTTTACGAAGTTCATATGGGAAGCTGGCGAAGAAAGCTTGAAGATGGAAATCGTTCGCTGTCGTACCGTGAGTTAGCAATTGAGATGGTTCAATATATTGTTGACTTGGGTTTCACACACGTGGAATTTCTGCCAGTTATGGAGCACCCGTTTTTTGGATCGTGGGGTTATCAGTTGACTGGCTACTTTGCGCCGACCAGCAGGTTTGGTTCGCCTGAGGATTTCAAATTTTTGGTCGATACGTTCCACCAGGCCGAGATAGGAGTAATTCTTGACTGGGTTCCTTCTCATTTTCCGGGCGATGCACATGGTCTTTATAAGTTTGATGGAACCCACTTGTATGAACATGCTGATCCGCGAAAAGGATTTCATCCGGACTGGAGTAGCTACATCTATAATTATGGGCGTCCGGAAGTGAGATCTTTTCTTATTAGCAATGCGATGTTCTGGCTTGAGAAATTTCACATTGATGGATTGCGTGTCGACGCTGTGGCGTCTATGCTTTACCTTGACTATTCGCGCAAAGCAGGGGAGTGGATCCCGAATGAATACGGTGGCAATGAGAACATTGAAGCAATTATGTTCCTGAAGGAATTCAATGAGACGGTTTACGGTGAGTTCCCTGATACAGTGACCATTGCCGAAGAATCAACTGCATGGCCTGGCGTTTCAAAGCCAACGTACCTCGGTGGATTAGGCTTTGGCCAAAAGTGGATGATGGGATGGATGCACGATACGTTGCGATATTTCAAGAATGACCCTATTCATCGCAAGTATCATCAGAATGATATTACGTTCAGCATCATGTATGCCTTTACGGAAAATTTCATGCTGCCATTGTCGCATGATGAGGTGGTACATGGTAAAGGATCGTTGATTGGCCGGATGCCGGGCGATGAATGGAGTAAGTTTGCGAACCTGCGGTTGATGTTCTCTTATATGTTTGCTCATCCCGGAACGAAACTAATCTTCATGGGTGGTGAATTTGGTCAGACGGCAGAATGGAATCATGATCGCAGTCTTGATTGGGGATTGACTGAATATCCAACACACAAAGGAATCATTCATTTGATTCAGGATCTGAATAAATTATACAAAACAGAGACTGCCCTTTACCGCTATGCGTTTGAGAACAACGGTTTTGAATGGGTTGATTACGGCGATAGAGAGAACAGCGTAATCGTCTTTATGCGTAAAGGTGAACTACCGGCTGATTCACTCGTGGTCGTTTGTAATTTTACTCCTGCTCCAAGATATTCTTACCGGGTCGGTGTGCCTACACGAGGAACATGGAAGGAGATTTTTAACTCTGATGACTTACGTTATGCCGGAAGTGGGTTGCTGAATCAGGCGTTGATGAATACCTCGCCGGTTAAATATCATAACAAGGATTATTCAGTGACACTGACGTTGCCGCCGCTGGCGATTTCGGTGATAAAACTGAATGAAGAGGTAAAGGAATTTGAGATAGGGAGTTAATTTGAAAATTTGAGGATTTGAAAATGCCTCCGGGTGATAGCCTTTCGGATAAGAAGGGTTTTAATTATTAAGTGCGTGCTATATTTTAGCCGGAAATCAACAAATCAATAAATTAAAAAGTGAATAAATTTATCTGTGTCCATGGCCATTTCTATCAGCCCCCTCGTGAGAATGCCTGGCTTGAAATAATAGAAATACAGGATAGCGCCCATCCCTATCATGATTGGAACGAGCGGATCAGTGCTGAGTGCTACGCGCCCAATACTGCGTCGCGTATTCTCGACAAAGTGGGAGGGGTTATTGAAAACATCAGCAATAACTATTCACGTATCAGCTTCAATTTCGGCCCTACACTTTTGTCTTGGATGGAAGTGTATGATAAATCAACCTATCGAGCAATACTCGAAGCGGATAAAGATAGCGTAGGGAAGTTCGATGGTCATGGCTCGGCTATGGCGCAAGTGTTTAATCACATGATCCTTCCGTTGGCCAACAGGCGTGACAGGGAAACGCAGGTGATCTGGGGCATTCGTGATTTTGAAAGAAGGTTCAAGCGTAAACCGGAAGGTATGTGGCTTGCCGAGACTGCTGTCGATACAGAATCGCTTGAGATACTTGCTGAACAAGGAATCAAGTTTACGGTGCTTGCGCCAAGGCAGGCAAAAGCTATCCGGCTTGTTGGTTCGGAAGAATGGAAAGAAGTGAATGATCAAACGGTTGACACACGTCGTGCGTATCGTTGCAATCTTCCTTCAGGAAGGAGTATTGGTTTATTTTTCTATGATGGTAACATTGCGCAAGGTGTTGCCTTCAACGGATTGTTATACGATGGAAAAGGCTTTGCAGAGCGGCTCGTAGGCTCGTTCGATAACAATGACGCCCCGCAGCTCGTAAACATTGCAACGGACGGCGAAACGTACGGCCACCATCACAAGCATGGAGATATGGCGTTGGCATTTGCGCTGGATCATATCGAAAAGCTATCGGACGTTGATCTGATGAATTACGCGTCCTTCATTGCCCGGTTTCCTCCGGATCATGAGGCACAGATCATTGAGAACAGTTCGTGGAGCTGTGTGCATGGTGTTGAGCGTTGGCGCACCAATTGTGGATGCAATTCTGGCAAACCTGGCTACACCCAAACCTGGAGAGCTCCTTTGCGTGAGGCATTGGACTGGCTACGGGATGAGCTCATTAATATCTTTGAAGAGGAAGGTGGAAAAATATTTCATGATCCATGGAAAGCGCGGAATGAGTACATCAAGATCATTCTCAAACGTACGGACGATAAAGTAGCGCGTTTTATCAGTGAGCATACCTTTGCTGATGTAAATGTTAATACTGCTTTACGGCTAATGGAAATGCAACGACACGCGATGTTGATGTATACGAGTTGTGGTTGGTTCTTTGATGAAATCTCTGGCATCGAAACAGTTCAGGTTATTCAATACGCCTGCCGTGCGATTCAGTTGTCTAAGCAATTGACCGACCGTGATCTTGACAGCGAATTTCAGACACGGCTTGAACAGGCGCCGAGCAATGTTGCTCTTTATGAGAATGGCGCGAACGTTTATCGAAAGCTTGTCCTTCCATCAAAGACAAACCTTTCACGTGTCGGAATGCACTATGCGGTGTCATCGATCTTCGAGGACGAACCGGAAAATCTGCCACTGTTTAATTACCAGGCGAAGAATGAGTTCTTTGTTAAGAAGGAAGCTGGAGAACAAAAACTTGTTCTTGGAATTACGAAAGTAAGATCATTGGTAACTCGTTCTGAAAAACGTTTTGCATTTGCAGTTATTTATTTAGGCAAGCATGATCTGATAGGAAATC
>JBBRFP010000241.1:0-4271 GCA_038241465.1 Cytophagales bacterium
AACAGCCAGATGCAGGGCGACTTCCATTCCATCTTTAAAGGATCGGGTCTGGAGTTTGACGATGTGCGTCCTTATCAGTACGGTGACGATATTCGTGCGATTGACTGGCATGTTTCCGCCAAGGGACATGGCACATTTGTCAAGACCTTTAAAGAAGAGAAAGAGCAGACCATATTTTTTGTGGTTGACGTAAGCGCCTCACAGAATATTGGAAGTCCTGGGAAAACAAAATTTGATATTGGCATGGAGATCTGCGGCGTGCTGGCATTGTCTGGCGCTAAAGAGTCCAGTCAGATTGGATTGATCTGTTATTCCGATGAACGGGAGAAGTTTTTAAAACCGAAGAAAGGTATGGCCCAGGCCTACGAAATTCTTGCAAGTCTTCAGCGATTGAAGCCCCATTCGTCAAAAACAAATCTTACTAAGGCGGTATCATTCGCCTTGAATTCGATACGACGAAAAAGTGTTGTCGTGATGATCTCTGATTTTATTGATGATGGATATTTCCATAATCTTAAATCGCTTGCCCGCAAACATGATCTTGTAATCATTCAAATAACTGATAAGAGAGAAACCAGTCTTCCAAAATTGGGAATCATCCCTGTGCTTGATAAAGAATCGAATAAAACACTTTGGATCAATACATCTTTCGGAGATTTTCGTGAGCGGATGACAAACTCTCACAAAAGCCGGCAGGACGAACTTTCGCAATTTAGCCGCAAGCATCAGATCAATTATCTGAGCATCAATACGGACGAAGATTTTGTTCCAAAACTTCTTCGTTTGTTTAAAGTCCGGAACAAAACACTAAAGACGACGTAAACCAATGCGGGTTGAACAGAGAATGAGGTTGATTATCGGGTGCATTGGTTTGATTATAATGACTATGCCAGTTGCTTTCGCTCAGGAAGCAGTGGTGGTCAAATCTCATTTTGAATCAGACAGCATTAGCATTGGTAAGAGTGTGCCGTATTCGCTTACCGCGCGATATCCACGCGACAAGCAAGTGCTGTTTCCTGACTCAACATTTTCATTTGCTCCTTTCGAAATCAGTCGGAAGAAATTTTTTCCAACCAAAAGCGATGGACAAACAAGTTTTGACAGTGTGGTCTACTATCTTACTACCTTTGAAATTGACAGCGTTCAACGCTTAAAGCTTCCTGTATTCATCCTCCAAGAGAAAGATTGCGTCAAAGTATTTTCTCTAACCGACAGCATTTCACTCAGTTTCAGGGTATCCTCCATGCCGGATTCCGTTTCAGTTGAAAAATTACCGTTAAAAACTAATACTGCTTACCAGAAGGTTTCATGGTTGTTGAACTATCCGATATTGTTTGGCGCAGTGCTCATTCTGATCATCCTGTCGATTGGCACCTGGGTGATCTTTGGAAAGCGTATCAGGAAATATTTCGCATTGAAGCGACTCCACAAAGAATACCAGCAATTTGTTGCGGTCTTCAATTCATCGGTGAGTAAATTATCCGCAGGCTTTACAAGCCGTAGAGCCGAGGATGCACTCATCATCTGGAAAAAATATATGGAAGACCTTGAAAGATCCCCCTACACCAAATTCACATCACGGGAGATTGTCCGGCTTGTCAATGACCAGCAGCTGGAAGGTGCTCTGCGGACCATCGACCGCGGCATTTATGGAGGATATCTGCCAACGGTAGATACTTTCGAATTTTTGCAAAGCTATTCACAAAGGCGTTTTGAAAAAAAAGAGACCGAGGTAAAGAATGGATAATATCAGTTATTGGTCTTTGGATTGGTTTACGCCATCAACAATCGGTTCATTCACATGGACAAACGTATGGTTCCTTTATGCTATCGCATTGATCCCCTTTGCCATCGCGATCCGATGGATCTGGCGATATTTTTTCAACCAGAAACTTCCGGTTGCCTTTACGAAAAGTGATCTTAAAGGCTCACCGCTCACTATATTCAGATTATTTCCTGACCTGCTTTTAACACTTATAGCGACTTTGATACTTGTCGCTCTTGCCAGACCGCAAAAGTCAAACGAAAAAGTGGAGCAATTCTCAGAGGGTATTGACATTATGCTTGCGATAGATATCTCTCAGTCAATGCAAATCGAAGATTTTGTGCCAAATCGTCTGGAGGCAGCTAAAACTGTAGCACGGGATTTTATAAAGGGACGAGTTCAGGATAGAATTGGTATCGTTGTTTTTTCCGGAGACGCCTTTGCCCTTACACCGCTGACCACTGACTACTCCTTGCTCAACTCGTATCTGAATGAATTGAGCTTTGACATGATTGAAAAGCATGGCACAGCCATTGGAAGTGCCATGGCGGTGGTGACGAATCGCATGCGTGAGTCAACCTCGAAGTCAAAGGTTTGCATTCTCCTAAGTGATGGTGATAACACAGCCGGAAATATTGACCCCATCACCGCTGCGGAGCTTGCCGCTGCGTTTAACATTAAGATCTACACGATCGTTGTAGGAAAAGAGGGTATGGTTCCTTTTGGAAAAGATTTTTTTGGCAGACCAAACATGGTTGAAAACACGGTGGATGAATCGACCATGAGAAAAATTGCAGAGATCGGAACAGGAGAATTTTTTCGGGTGACGGATAACCTTGCGTTAAAGCAGGTATTCAAAAAGATCGATCAATATGAAAAAGTCGAGATCAAGGAAACGCGCTTTAAAGATACCAGTGATTTTTATTTTATCTACCTGAGATGGGCAATCGTGCTTTTCCTGTTGTGGCTCGCGTTGAAGTCAACGTTTCTGAGTAATGTGCTGCAGGACTAACGTATTTTACGATCCTGCTATTCTTGCAAATAGAGGCATTTCTAAATCAAAAAATTAAAAACATCTGTATGATGTGCTTCAGCCTAATCGGGTAGAAAATGTAGCTGGACTACTATTGCAATAGAAGTGTTTTCGAATCGAATAGTAATCTCAATCCAAAATAGATCAACACAATACCCAGCACAACATTCATAATCTTCAGCGACCTTGCATTGATAATTACTCTCAACTTGTCAGCGAGATCAGCTTTTAAAATGTCCGTCGACAAAACAGTACCAAGAAGAAATGCAAAGAACAACGCAAACTGACCGATTTTTGTGTAACCAAAATTAATGGTTGCGTAGCTCACCGTTCCAATCCAAAAGAATAAGACCATCGGTGTCATCCCGTTTATCAAAAAACCCTTTACGACGTATCTGTATAATCGCTTTTCCGTTACAGATTCAGACTGCTTCTGCTGTGCTGCCCTGCTCTTTACCAAAAGGTGATATAATCCAAATCCAATCAATATTCCACCGCCAGCATACGCCATGTACATTTTCAATTTGGAGTCCGCCATCATCTGGGCAAAACCAAAATAGCAAATGGTCACGTATAAAATATCACTTATTGAAACGCCAAACGCTACAAGAACCCCCTTCCAGAAGCCACGTTCAATACTGGTTTGCATAATAGTAAAGAATACCGGGCCCACCAGAAAAGTGAGTACAATCCCAAATTGAATTCCGTTTACGATTATTTCAATCACTGGGCGATGAAGGATTGCCAATCTTCCAACTGGGTATTTTTCATAACACGCGGAAATTTATTCTGTCCGCCTATCTTCCCTTTTGATTCCATCCATTGGTAGAATGTTTTTACGGGGACTACATCAACGTACACCTCTTTGAGTGCAGCACTTCGCTCGACCGCGTAATCGTCGTTTAATTCTTTCAGAAAAAAATCCAGGCGTTCCTTCAGGAGCTTTCTGTCGACTTTGCTATCTGTTCCGATAAACCAATGATGAGCAAACAAGGTTCCGTAAGGCGTGCCTGCAACGGTGAACTCTTTTATATCGATGTTCATTTCGTTGGAGACCAATTCAATTGCTTTGTTCATGTTGTCAACGGACAAATGCTCACCACACAGACTTAAAAAATGTTTGGTTCTTCCTGTAATCACAATCTCACACTCCTCCACGGAAGTAAATTTGATGACATCACCGATCAGGTAACGCCAGGCGCCGGCGCACGTGGTGAGAAGAAGGGCATATTCTTTGCCCTCTTCAACTTCGTCGATTAATAAAGTTTCAGCATTGGGGTTCAATTCTCCCTCTCCACCAAAGTTGTCCTCATTGAAGGGAACAAATTCATAAAATATTCCATTGTTGAGTACGAACTTCATAGAACGCTGCCGGGGCTCGGCCTGGTAGGCAATAAAACCTTCGGATGCCAGATAGGTTTCAATAAAATTTATCGGATGACCCAACAACTTCTCAAATCCTTTACGATACGG
>JBBRFP010000242.1:0-4271 GCA_038241465.1 Cytophagales bacterium
CAGAATAACACTGATCAGAAAATTAAAAGCGGCAGCAATCAGGTTGATGATAACGATCGGGTACGGTTTGTCTTGTCGTAATAGATCCTGCATTAACAGAAAGTAAAAGAAGTACGGTGGTAGTGTAAACCAGGCAATGAAATATGTATAGACTGGTAGTTCAATGTGGTATACAAAGGTCATTACGCCATAAATGCCAACCATACAGGCTACCGACCAGAGCAATCCAACCTGAGTGAATCTTATTTTTATTTTTTGAAACGATGCAGAATTTATCCGATAGATATTTTTAAGAAAGGGTGTGATAGCCAATACGGCTGTCGCGTGACAATACGAAAGTAAACTCAGCAGTACATAGTACTCACCCAGTTCTTTACTGGAAAGCTGAAGCGCAATGGCGAAGGTATCTGACCTGGCCTGCAGGAATCCAATAAACGGCGGAAGAAAATAGGGGAGACAGGTTCGAAGATGATCTGCATCAAATCTTCCAACCAATGAATGAAGTAAATTTTTTCTGAATTGAATGAAATACAGAATGGACTTTAGCACCGATGATCCAACGAAGAGGAGAATAATGGAATTCAAACTTATAAGTTCTTTAAAAACGAAAAGACCCACCAAGAGCATTGCAAATCCCGCTGACTCTATGATGATTGCTTCCTTGAATTTTCGATCAAAGACAATGATGCTATCGAAAGACCGCGTAATGAAATTGGAGAAAATCCAAAGGAGTAGTAGCAGCGACTGCACCGGATCAGGAGTGAGGAAATAAATTAGTGGAATAACCGGTAGGAAGAGTACCAGCCGGCTGATGAAGGAAGTTTGCCATTGAACGGCCAAGTGGTGGTTCCGGCTAAATTCGCGAAGGAGATAATCTTTGTTTCCCCAGCCAGTGAACAGATTGAATAGGATGATCAACAACATGGACTGTGTGAATTGTCCCCACAATGACGGCGAGAACATGCGCACGATCAGGATTGAAAAAAGGAAATTGAAGATGGTTCCTGAAAGTCCGAACACTGTATTGTTGAGACCTAGCTTGATGCGCTGTTGTAATGAAAAATTAAACTGCATGTCCTACGTAGTTTTGTTTTTCGATTAAGCCAAACAGGACAATCGCATAGAAAACAGATATAAGCCAAAGTCGGGGATAAGCGAAAAGGAGTCCGATTGATTTCGCCAATTCGAAGGAAAGTCCATAGGGAATAAATCCAATTAAGAAGTAAGTAATAAGGATTGTGATAAGGAATTTCCTTTTAAGTAAGTTTTCACTAACGATCAGCACCAGGGGAATGAGTAGCAAAATGAAATGATACGTGGCCGAAGCAGGCAATAAAACAAGTGCTGCCAAGGCTGGTAACGCCAAATAAACGGATCTTCTTTTGTCACCTCTTGCGAGGCGGTAGGAGTAGAACACCATTGTCATGGATCCCCAAACGATTACAGTGATGAGTATTTTGAAAATAGTCTTGCCAGCCGGCCAATCGATCCACGGTGAGGGATTGAATTCTGAGTGTTTTATAAAAAGATTTCGAAGCAAGCTTTCCCACGATTGAAAATGAAAGGTGTATGACCCCTGTCCAACAAGGACCCCATCAAGATGCGGGATCAGCACAGCGCTGATGAATTGTTTGATAACCTCACCGTTGAAGAAAAGAAGCTCAGCTGCAACAATGGCCAAGCCGGTAAACGCAGCGGCAAGCACCGCCTTTAAGCCTGATGGAATCCTCGCATTACTTTTATTTTTTGATACGATTGAATTTACAAAGTACCCTCCAATGAAGACAATCGGAAAGTATTTGATGGCGATGAAGGCTGATAGAATCATTCCACCCCATATTGAATATCCTTTTTTAATTAAGATAATCGAAAGTAAAATAAAGACCGTCATGATCCAGTATAACTGACCGAAAGCAATATTATTCGCCAATCCTAGTCCCGCACCAAAGATGAGAATAGCGCATTGATAAAATTGTAGGTGTGTTATTTTCTTTATCAGAAGAATGCCAAAAATGATAAAGATCAAATTGACGAGCACCATAATCCTTTGCGCTGTAAGAGGAGTGAATGGAGTCAATGGGATCATCACCCATGCGGTCGCGGGGGGGAAAGGAGCAAATTTTCCCTGCGTATCAATTCCGTGCTTGTTGATTTCCTGTTGAAACCATTTATTGTCATAGATAGTATCTAACGAAGTTCCCTCTGTCACCAATTTAGCTGCAACATAATAGTTGGCGAAGTCACTATGAACATTCGTCCATCCGGGCAATACCCCTCGTATCGCCGTGAACGCGATGAGAAAAGCGAGAAATAGATATTGAATAGCCTTTTTCAAGTTACAGACAAAGTCGTTTAGTTAATGAAGAATAGCGTTTGTGTTGGAGTCGTTACAATAAAAGGCTAATCGAGAAATGTGGTGATCTATATTGTTAGGAATAAGTAAAAAGTTCTTCATTCAAAAAATAAAATACATAGTTACTTGTAGTACAAAGCTCATATTGTGCCTTCGGCATACTCTTTATATATCGTTTTCTATTACCGTATGTTTTTTTTATGAAGTTTAAAGCAATCGCAACCTCAATGTTGTTTTTGTTTTTCGTTTATTGAAGTTTTTCTTACGTCTTACATCTTACATCAATGTCATGGCATCTAAATTATTGAAATAGCTTCACATCGTCTGTCATGCTAAGCCCTTTTCCAAAAATTGAAAGGGGCGCGCTCTGCTGGCGTGAGTCGGATTGTTTAGATGATAGTATATCTTTAGCCTTATTTGTAATAATTGTTGACGACAATTCTTTAAGGCAATCGATTCTTCCTTGGCAGGCATATGCCGGATCGGATGCTGGATGTTTGAAACAGGGTGCGCACCTGAGACGTAATGAAATGTTATGCAAGTGATCAATTTTTTCGTAGCCGAAATGTTCCGGCTGTGTCGGACCCCATACAGCAATGGTGGAGGCGCCCAACGCCACCGCGAGGTGAAGGGGACCGGAGTCGCAGGTGATAAATAGACTGGATGTTAAAAGTTCTCTCTGAAGTTTTTCCAAATCCCATTTTCCAGTCACATTTTTTATAGGAAGTCCCGTGAGTTGTTTTTCCAATAGTTCAACATACGACTTTTCCTCGGTCGATCCGGTGAGATAGAATTCTAAACGTGGATTCCATTTATGGAGTTCCCTGATTACCTCTGCGAAACGATCAATCGGGTACCGCCGGGCAAGCAGGTAGTTGCTCGCGTTAATGTTGATGAGAATTTTGAAGGGATTTGGCTCAACCGTCCTGACAGGTGTTTGACTAATCGCTTGTGGTAGAAATTCAATTCCTTTTAGAAACAGCTCTTCCTGATTGAAATCCTTAATGGAATAAATGACGCGCTTCTCGGTGGACAATGTTCTTTTTTTTTCGAAAGAGAGAGTTTTGGATTGCGCGATAAGTCCCAATAGCGTGCGGAAAAATCCGACTGCATGAGAGCATCGCTCATAGTCAATAATGAGTGCAGGTCTTTGCTGACGCATCGAAAGTAGTATTCGTACACAATCTTTACAAAAGACAAGCAAGCCGCTTGTTCTGACAAAGCTTGTATTACTAAAGCCAATCAGATCACACAGCGGCCTGTTTGCCTCCAGCGTCAGGAGCATGACTCTTGAACGGTCAACATTATTTTTATTACAAAGCGAAGAAAGATGGATGATGCTTCCAAGTCCCATGAATTTGATGAGAAGAACCTGATTACTTTCGTTCTTCTGAATCTTTCCAAATGCATTTGACAGAAATCCTGACAACCTATGAGGCAGCCAGAAGAGCCTATCGATCCTTAGAAGCGTTTTACCCGTGATCTTCATTGCCGGTGAATTGAAACGTTACAATAATGTGATCGCCCCAGCGATTGAATGGAAAGATATTTTTGACCGACTGATCTAGCTTCGTAAGAAATGCTGAGGTCTTCGGATGCTTATATGAAAATTTCAAGCTTGCAGGTGGCGGTGAGAAGTTTCCGAGCCCTTCGGATTTGATAAAGGTAAAATCGTCGCCAAAGGCTGTTTTAATTTTCGACAACGAATGATAATATGTTTTAAAATACTCGCCTTCCAGATGGGCCAGTGTACCATTTTTCTTTAGTCGTCGGAATGCCTCACCGCCGGATTTAAAGACCCTTGCCAATTCCCACATTGTCACCGTCGGCATGATAACCCAAGTAACATACGCACCCTTGTTAAGTAAACCTGGTAGATGTTGCGTGACTTTGCTCAGGTCGTTGCAACAATTCAATC
>JBBRFP010000243.1:0-4265 GCA_038241465.1 Cytophagales bacterium
ACGTTTTCAGTAATGCCCAGCATTCTTACATAGGGTATTCTTGTTATCAGGAGTTTACGGAAGTGATAATGAACGTTGGACGTAAGGTATCTGTCTTTTGTGCTGTAGGTGTAATAATCCAATAATCTGAAACTTCCAACGGGATCAGTGGTGACAAATCCAGTTCGATTACCGAGAAAGTGTTTATAATCCATAAAGGACATCGAATCAGTGTTGAGAAATGTTCCAGCTTTAATATCAAAGTCAAGTGTTCCGCGTATCCCTAGCCTTACATGATGACGCACTCCCAATTCTATCTGATCAAAGCGTACGGAACTGTTGAATGTATTAAACCCGCCACGATACTCTGCCTTGAACACTGGTGATGAGTTATTGACACGATACTTAGCCCCGTTGCGGATCCTGAATTTTTGCCAAGGCCGCGCTTCTATTCCAACGGCACCTGTAAAAGCATTGTGTGCCAGGAAACTTGCATTGGTTAATTCATTGTTGACTGGCGCATTCGGAGTGTAGGTCTTTTCTTTATAATCAATAATAGTATAATTCGTATTATTAAATAATTCACTGCGTCGCGCGTACGTCCATTGCGTATAAAATGTAAAGCGTTCATTTAGTTGTTCACGCCATTTGAGGTCAACATAATTGCGCTCATAGAGTTTCATGAAGTTGTCCTCGAAGAATAATGTACTTATATCGTTAATAATAGAATGAATCGGTTCATCACGATTGTACTGTTGAACATATCGTCCTCCCTCAAGCGTGATGCGTCTCTTTTGTGATCGGTAATCGGTCCGTAAAATTCCTGAGAAAACATTCCTGTCAAACGCATAGCGGGCGATCGGCGTGATCTCCAATCTTGACGTCTTCGGACGGGCATCGGGATTCAGCGTATCTCTTTTCACCCATCGCTTTGTGTAGCCTACACGATAAATAAGGTTCCAGCCCTCAACGGTATTGAAGCCTCCAAATGGCGTATGAATTCTAAAATCTTCGGTTTTTCCAAGTCTGTAGGTATCCCCGAGCAAAAGATCCCAAGCCTGAAAGCCCTTGCTTTTTGAAGGCTTGAGTGAGTCGCCTTCTTCTTTTTTCTTCTGCTCAACAGATATACTGTCTGCAACTTTGTATCCGCGTTCTTCCTGCTTGGTTAATTTAGCCGGCCGGATATCGGCCCAGAAAGTTGAATCTTTTTTGTAGGCCAGCGAGTCCACTTTATAAGACGTTTCCTCGATTACGTCAGGCGCTTTTTGCTGCTTCTGCTCCGACTTCTCATATTCTTTTACGAGCTGATTGAGTTCCTTACGAGTTACGTCTTTGCCTGCCTCGAGGCGTTTCTGCAATTGCTGTCCCTTGTTGCTGTATTTCCTTTCGACCTCTTTCGCTTGCTCCTTTTCAACAGTCTCATCAATGACGTGCATTTCCTGTGGCAGCGCTGGATTTAGCTTGATGGAATAATTCTTAAGTGTAGCGAGGTACTCTGCGGTGAATTCAAACCCAAAGATTTTTCCGTCAATTTGAAATTGCTGGGATACCGGAAGCCATGCCTTGTCTTCAATGGGATTATAAATCCCTTTAACGTTAACTTTTATACCTGTCTTGGTAGCATTCAGATCCGCGCTGTGAATAGCCCACCAATCCTCCACAATGTAGATCGTTCCGTCGAAAACATTATCTCCTCTTGATCTTGGAATAACTTTAATTTTACTGATCTCATACGTGCGATCTTTGAAAGAGCCGAGGTATTCAAATTTATAATATGAAAATGCTTTGGGTGAAAGCGGCGATACCGTCTCATTGATCTCCGGTTCATAAAGACTTCCAAAAACGTAAGCGTTAGGAGATGTGTTGCGCGTGTTCCCATTAGTATAAACAGCGATAACTTTCTCTTCGAATTTCTTTGGGCGGGTATATTTAATCTCACTCACCGATTCTGAAATAAAGACACGGTCTTTGGTGATACCCTCCTTTTCGAGTGCTCTTTTCGCCAACCATGGATAGTCAGTCAATTGACCCTTTCCTTTTATATACACAGTCGCTTTGTAGCTATCAACCTGTTGGGTATGGTATTTTGCTTTCGCAATCGCTTTGCGCATAATGCTGTACGCAGGATCTTCATCGTTCGCCATCACCATTACCGTTTCCAACTGCACAACCTGCGTCTTTAAAACAATGTCGAGGTTAATGAATGTGTCGGTAATATTCACACTTTGACTTTGAGTTTCATAGCCTAAAAAACTGTAAACAAGATCGTAATGACCAGATGGAAGAGTTATGTCATAATTTCCACTTGGATCACTTGCAGCACCAGAACCGAGTTGCTTCACATAGATTGTGGCAAATGGAAGTGTCTTACCATCATCACTTTTGACAGATCCGCGAATACCTCCTGCGTTAGCTGCTTGGCAGATCACAAAGAGAAAAAATAGGGGTGAAAGTTTTTTCATTCTTAGCAAAGACGCAAAGTACGGCCTCGTGGTTGCCATCCGCACCACTTTACTTGTAAAAATTTCGGAGTCGGAGAATTTGTTCCACAGGCTCAGGAACGAGATAGCGCACCGACTTATTGTCGTTGAGACACTGCCGAATATAGGTAGCAGAAATATCCAGAAGAGGAGCTTCCACCAATTTTACGTTAGCATGACGTTTCAGATCTGAATTTGTTACATGAGGCCTTGGATAAACATAAAGTCCGTAATTATCCAATATCTGATCGTGATTTTTCCATTTTTCAAAATTGGTAAGGTTATCTTCCCCAATGATCACTTTAAAACTTTTTGTGGGATGCTTTTCAGTAAGTACCGCTAGTGTATCGATAGTATAGCTTGGCTTGGGAAGATTAAACTCAACATCGGAAACCTCGAGCTTGTAATTGTCGGCAATTGCTGCTTTGATCATATCATAGCGATCAAACTCATGAAGCAATCCCTTTGATGGCTTGAATGGATTTTGCGGCGATAAAACAAACCAAACTTTACTCAGATCGGTATTTTCAGCCATAATATTGGCAATGATCATATGTCCCATGTGTATGGGATTGAACGAACCGAAAAAAAGACCGATTTTCTGGTTAGGTGTCATAAATGGAATTCAATATGCTGTTTCGGTAGATTACGCTGATCTGAGCAGATCAAATGCCTCAGATACTACTTCAACAAATCTGCGAAATCGGCTTCTTCAATCTGCACAATCTGCCGAAACTTATTTCTTCTTAAACTCATCATAGAGTCGCTGAGCTTCCGCCAATGACTCGTTCAGATTCTCATTAAGCAATACCACATCAAACTCATCCTGAAAGGTCATTTCAAACTCAGCCTTAAAAAGCCTTCTGGAAATATTATCAGGGGTATCGGTACTACGATCGTTCAATCGCTTGGCCAGCACTTCAAGGGATGGAACTTTTACAAATACCGCAAGTCCTTGATCGCCGAAATAGTTTTTCAAGCTAATGCCACCTTTTACATCAACATCGAAAATCACATTTTTTCCTTCAGACCAAATACGTTCGATCTCTGACTTTAATGTACCGTAAAAATTTCCGGCGTATACTTCTTCCCACTCAATGAACTCGTGATGAACAATCTTATTTTTAAATTCCTCCGGGCTGAGAAAATAATAATCCTTTCCGTGTTCTTCAACACGTCCTCGTTTATCGCGGGTTGATGCAGAAATAGAAAATCCCAGATCGGGATTTGTCTTAAGAAGATGTTTTACGATTGTTGTCTTTCCGGAACCCGACGGAGCGGAGAAAATAAGAGCCTTTCCGGACATTATGAAGAGTGTTGAGCGATCTGACTTTTTATCTTATTCACCAGCTCGTCAGGTGCCTCTCCTCCACAACACTTTGATTTTAATAATTCCTTGATGGTCATATCAAGATGATAGGACCTAAAACATGGCATACAATTATCCATGTGGTTCTTAAAATACTCCCGTTGCTCTTCCGAATCCTGTCCATCCAGAATCAATTGCAGCATCTCCATGCAGGTAGGCTTTTTGCCTGGGGTAGCGGAGATAAAGGGATTGGTAGGTATATTCATAGCTTATGAGTTTTTATAGCCCATGGATTTTGCATATTCACTTAGCTTTTCTTTGAGTAATTGCCTGGCCCGATGAAGGCGGCTACGGACCGTTCCAATTGGAATATCAAGTATCTTCGCCATCTCTTCATATTTGAACCCTTCTAGGTCGCACAAGATAATAACCGTACGAAAATCAACATCCAGTGCATTCAACGCATTGGATATTTCATCTCCAATCATATCTTTCAG
>JBBRFP010000244.1:0-4255 GCA_038241465.1 Cytophagales bacterium
GAGTCTTTTGGAAGTTCAATCGACGCCTCAACTATTGTTCCCTGGTGATTGGCAATTGCAAGGGCGTTACTTCTTATCTGCGTCTTAGCGGACTTCGTCAGGTCATTAATCGAATCTGGATTAATCGTCACATTTCTTATCGCTAGCAAACCCAGCAGGTTCATTTGTGCAGATGCTTCTACTTCTTTGGTTTGACTTGCCTCTAAAAAATATTTAAAAGCTCGATCCTCGACTCCTAGTTTTGAATAGGCTAGTCCAAGATTATTTTTTATGATTCCGCTGGCTGGCAACGCTTTGTCAGCTTCCTCGAGTAGGATCAGTTGTTCGAGGCTGTTTGAATAGCCATACGCACGACTCAGCAGAGTGAATTCAGTCGGCCTGAACGAATTAGCATCTTTAAGATATTTTTTATGCCCGGAAGGATTGAGCTCAGCCAATGCCATTGCGGCATGCTGATTGTATGGCGCAAAAAGATAGGCTCTGTTGTAGTATCCCTCAGCAAGTTGGAGATCACCTTCAAACACGAACAGATCACCCAGCGCAGTGTTGTATCCTGAAATAAAATGATTCTTTGGGACTACCCAGTTGCCATAGAATAGAAGTGCAAGTGTAAATACCAGTCCACCCATCCGGTAGGAAAAATAAGGCATCACTGTTGGTTTGTAAAGCACACGGTATACCTGGAAGTTGTTCTGAAGCATTGGAAGAAAATTCGAAATGACATACAAAATGAATATCATTCCAAACCCTATATGGGCATAGAGTATCAGATCATTCAGCGAAAGCATTACTACATCATTCGAGGATGAGATAAAATATCCTATTGTGGCTAATGTTATGATACCCAATGACGCCATTAGAAATACACCGAACGGATTAGCGGGAAAAATTTCTTCGTATCGTGGTTCACGCTGACGAATTCCCCACAATGAAAGGATGCCCGATGCAATCAGAAGAAAAGTCGGTGATACTGTGTAGCTCCATTCGATATAGTTGATCCGGTCAAAATAGACAAGCCAAAGGTTAACGAGATAAACAAGACTGATGATGAGGTAATGCCGAAGACTCTTTGAATTTTTCGTTCCATTTCCAACGAGCGAAACAAATGAAGCCATTATTTCATGAGACACCAGAATTATGAAAATCATGATTAGAATAAGTGCCGCGGGAAGAGTGTTGATGGCGAAATAACGAAGAGGATGATGACTTGCTGAAGAATTAGAGATCACAGCACCTATGATAATGATCACGGTGGTAAAAGTAATAATGCGTGTAGCGAACGAAGCGCTCTTATTAATGAATTGAAAATAAAGTGCAACGCCCATGACAAGTACCATCACCCCAATAGTCGGCACCTTGTTCATGAGCCCGAAGATTTCCAGCACTTCAAATTGGAAGCTTGCTATCATAAATACTACTGTTCCTGCTGCGACAAGAAACCATAAACGAGGGAGCACGGTAATGATCGAGAGAATTATAACAATGCCGGCTAAAAACGAAAACAAATACAGGTCTATGAATACTGCATTAAGCTGAAGAGGATTTCCCAGCCATCGCTCAAAGACAACGTAGTTCTCGGTTTGAACCGGTAGATCAATATTTGCAACTTCAACATTGTAAACAGGAATTTCCTGACGCTGCAGATCCTGAAGATGCTGCCATGTCAATACAGGGCCAGGCTGTTGTACAATAGAAACGATGGCAAAGCCAAGGGACGCCAAAAATACTAAGACTATTATCCACCAAAGACGTTTGTAAACGGGTGGCCAGGTCTTCCAGAATTCTAAAATATACATGAGGGATTGTTACTCCATGACTTTAGGAACACGAAAATAATCAGCATCTTTTTTTGGTGCATTGAGCAATGCCTTCTGATGAGACAAGTGGGGGTTCACTACATCTTCGCGCAAAGCATTTATTTCGTGACTCATCGTCGTCAGTGGCTCCACTCCATCGGTATCAACTTCATTTAGTTGTTCTACCCACGTGATGATGCCACTCATTTCTTTCATGATCTTGTCTGCATCTTTTTCGTCAAACTCCAGGCGGGAAAGATGTGCGATCTTATCAAGGAGCGGTCTGTCTATTTTCATTTTTTATCCTTAACTCAGTTTCAATGATGTTGAACACCTGTTCTTTCAACTGGTCCACATTAGCAAGGGTCATTCCTCTGGTTTCAATGGGCTCATGGAAGATAACTCGAACATTCCCCTGATGCAGCAAAAACTCCTCGCCCGGCAAAATTATCCAATTGAATGGAATGGTGACGGGTACTACCGCTATTTGTTTTTCGATCGCCAGCCGAAAGGCTCCATCTTTAAAGGAGACCATTTCAGGAGCATTTTTTGTGTAAACGCCCCCTTCAGTATAGAGTACAAGGCTTTTGCCGTCATCAATTGCCTGTCGCGACTTAATAATCGTTTCTGCTTTGCTCTTTAGTTTATTTCTATCGACGGTGATGTGCAGCTTTCCGTACATGAATCCAAAAAAAGGAACCTTCTCCATGTCGTTTTTTCCGACGAAGACAGTGTTCACTGGATTAAGACCCATGGTGGGAATGTCAAGATAGGAGCAATGGTTTGGACAAAAAATGTATTGCTTCTTTTTGTCAAGGGGTGCCCGGCTTTCGACTTTATAAGGAAGAATAACCAGTATAAACAGAAGCTTTGCCCATAAACGATTAATACTTCCAACCCATGAAAATTTCTTTGGAAAAAGGACTGGTATCAAAAGGGGGAAGAAAAAAATTACAAAGAGAAGCAGAAAGATAAGTGATCCGTAAGCTGTGTGTATCCCTCGCAATAATCTCATTGAATGTTCCTGTAACCCGACAAGCGCTATTTTTAAAAAGACTATTTCGTATTGGTGATTGACGATGAAATTAGTATTAACTCCGTCTGCCGACCATCAATATAGCGAAAACCATTTTGATCATAGTATCCGTCTTCTTCAAGTTGGATACGTACATCTTTTTTCCATTCAGGAACATTCACGGAGCAATTTAATTCGATTGAATAAGCAGTTTTAAAATGCTGACCATAATCTCCGGTGAAGGGAACGCCCGTCTGCATGTCCCATTGACCAATCGTTGTCCCGGCGGCATGACCATGATAACCAATTGGATGAGTATAAATAGAAGGAGTAATGTCTTCGGCAATTGCCTGATCCCGGGAAGCGGCGAGGATATCGTTTCCGGTTCTTCCTTCTTTGAAATTTGACGTTAATATGTCTTGCAATCTGTTTCCTTTCCTAAGTGCATTCCTTAAAAACAGAGGCGCTTCTTTTTCACCCGATTTTAAAATATAAGCATGCTGCTGCGTGTCAGTGTTAAGCCTTAAGTAGGTAATGCCGAAATCAACATGTAAAAGATCACCCGGTAAGATGACAAGTGGCAGCGGTCTTTTTGAAGTTAATATGTCTGGTTCATTTCGTTGAACCGATATGGATGTATGAAACCATGTATCAAGTTTTAACTCTTTTATTCTTTCGCGGTACCACCATACAACATCTTCCGTGGTAGTGATTCCAGGCTTAATCACTTTCGCGGAAAATCCCTCTGCTATAATAGTGTGCGCAATGCGACAGATCTCTGGATAGATAGCCATCTCCTTTTCAGAACGTGTTTCGAGCCAAGCAACAGCAAGTTTTTCTGCAGAGACAACGTTGGGTTGCAATTGCGTTGGCAATACGCTCAGTAATTTGTCATAGTCATTCGAAGTGAGTCCGTCGGCGTGACCCCATGATGAAGCTTTGTTTACTCCAATTTTTTTTGGGTTGCGCTCAGCAATAATTTTCCCAAGTTGAGCCCATTGATCAGGATTTGCATCAGGATCCCATGCTCTAAGGAAAACTTTTCCAACGTCGTAACGCGCAACGGCGAGGTATTCCATTTCCGTGCCCTTATCGAACGCGATCAGCATCGTTGTTCTGCGTGCTGCCATCCACGTTGCGGGCAACATTGTTTTGATAACAGGATCTTCATTATACTCGCGTGACATAATTACCCACATGTCAAAGCCTTCTCTTCGCATGAGGATGGGAAGTAGATTGCGCAAGCGGTCATCTAGTATTTCATCTATCACTTTGGCCTGATCACGCTGGGTCAGAATGTGGTATTGTCCAAACGAGCTTTGAAATGAAACTAGTAACAAAATGATGAGGTATTTCATGGTCGTCACGAATTGAGATTTAATTAAAGATAATGGTCACAACGCATCGTTCGTCTTTTAACAGTTCGCCCGCACGTTCAACATCG
>JBBRFP010000245.1:0-4246 GCA_038241465.1 Cytophagales bacterium
GGTGGAGCGCCAGTTACTCAAATATTAAGTGTTCACACCCCATTACCGAAAGCAAAAGGGGGTATCGGTGGGTACATTGTAAATGATCAGCTTGGCCCGGTAACAAATTTCCAAGCACAATTTTCTTATGCTTACTATATAAAGGTGAAAGATGCCAAGCTTAGTCTTGGAGTTTCAGCGGGCATTTTTTCAGAAAAATTTAATTTTGATCTATACCGGGCCACCGATCCAAAAGATCCGCTCCTCGGAAACAAGACAGGCAAGGAATCGCAAGCGCAACCGGACTTTTCAGCAGGAGCATTATTCCGCAAGGAGAAATATTATGTAGGTGTAGGATTGAGCCATTTGACACAACCCAAATATGATTTTGGTCTGGCACAGCAGAATCAGCTAAAGCAACATATATATGTCACTGGAGGGTATTATTATGACATGAATTTTGACATCAAGCTTCAGTTTGTAACGCTCATCAAAAGCGACCTTGTCCAGACTCAGTTTGATGTAGGGGCAATCGCCTATTTTAAGGACGTAATGTGGGGTGGACTTTCCTTCCGGCAGTCGGAAGCGGCGGTTTTGATCCTCGGATATAGCCTACTGAAAGATAAATCGTTAAAAGTTGGCTATTCTTTAGATTACATTGTAAAAGATCAGCAGGCAAAACAGCCTACTTCGCATGAATTGATGGTTTCTTATAGTCTTCCCGTGAATTCAAGCGGCAAAAAGATCATAAGAACGCCTCGTTTCAGGTACTAGTTCAAAACATTTTTGGGTTTTTTGAAGATTTTGCTGAATTTGGGAACTCTATTTTTGGCAAGACAGAGGAATGAAATAAATTTATGGTTCGTTCGTTGGACAAAAACCAACTTAGAGGCAGATTTAACAACACAATTATGAAGGTAAAGGTGACATCTAGAGGTCTTGGTTATGTGGCTTTAGCAGCTATCTGTTTGTCGATAGGCGGTTGCGGCTTGCTGGGCATCGGCGGCAAGAAGGGTGGAGACCAGGGAGAACTGGTTGGAGTTGGAAACCGCGAAGGTTGGGTAATGACCATACCTTATGGGATGGTGCCTATTCCTGCCGGAACATTCCACATGGGCCAGGCGGATGAAGATCCTGCCTCTACTCAGATCAACTTCAATAAGCAGATCACCATTGGACCGTTCTTCATGGATGATACCGAGATCACTAATAACGAATATCGTCAGTTCACAAATTTCTTCCTTGTCGACAACGGACAGATCGAAGGATTTACGACTGTAAGCGCTGAAGACTTCAGACAAAAATATTACCCTGATACTACATCATGGGTTCGTGATTTCGCCCACCATATGGGCGATCCGATTCAGGACTACTATTACTGGCACCCGGGTTATGATGACTATCCAGTAGTAGGCATTAATTGGGATGCAGCTGTATTCTTCGGAAAATGGAGAACAGCATACCTTAATGATTTCAGAAAGACAGTAGGTGAGTTCCCAATGCCGGAGTTCAGGTTGCCGTCAGAAGCTGAGTGGGAATATTCAGCTCGTGGGGGAAGAGATATGGCGAAGTATCCATGGGGTAATCCTTATATCCGAAACTCAAAAGGTTGTATGCTTGCCAACTTCAAGCCAGGCCGCGGTAACTTCTATGATGATGGATTTGCATACACTTCTCCCGTCCAGTCGTACTTTCCAAATGATTATGGATTGTTTGATACCTCGGGTAACGTGTCTGAGTGGTGTTTAGATGATTTTAATCCAGCATCTGTTCCAACCGTTTGGGATCTAAATCCACAGTACATTGACCCTCGCACTGATCCTGATAGCAAGAAATTCAATGCTAAGGTTCCACCAAAGAAGGTTGTTCGTGGAGGTTCATGGAAGGATGTGGCGTATTACCTGGAAACGGGTACAAGAACTTATGAGTTTAAAGACTCTTCCCGCGCATACATTGGATTCCGCTGCGCAATGACTCATTTGGGTCGTTCATCAGGAACTGAATTTTAATAATTAAAAACTCGTACTATATTTATCTCGCTATCAAATTTTATAACCTTACTTAAACCTTAAACTCTAACTAACCATGGCAAAGAAAAAAGGCGGATTCATGCAGTTGCTTTATGAAACCATCATGCCCAAAATATATGGAATCGGGGCCGCTGTCGTAATCATTGGTGCACTTTTTAAAATTCTTCACTTACCTGGGGCCAACGGAATGTTGATGATTGGTCTTTCTGTTGAAGCCGGTATCTTCTTTCTAAGCGCTTTTGAACCGAAGCATCCTGAAACGGATTGGTCAAAAGTATACCCTGAATTATCAGAGGAATATGAAGCACCAGCGAATCAAACAGCTACTCGTATCAGCAATCGCCCGGCCGCTGGAGATTCTCCGTTGCTGAAGATTGATGAAATGCTGAAAACAGCAAAAGTTGATCAAAACCTGCTTGATAACCTCGGAAAGGGATTGACAAATCTTGCGACATCGACTTCACAAATGAGCAGTCTTTCAAATGCAGCATTAGCTACAAATGACTATGCTAAGAATGTGCAAGCTGCTTCTGCTTCCTTAACAGAAATGAATAAGTCTTACGGCTCAGCTATGAAGGCTGTTTCTGCAATGGCTGACGCATCAAAAGATACAGGCGAATACCACGCGCAGGTGCAGAAGGTAACTAAGAATCTTTCAGCTCTCAATACTATCTATGAAATGGAGTTAAAGGACGCAGATTCTCATGTTAAGAATATGAACAAGTTCTATGAGAGTCTTGGAGGTGCTATGCAAGGACTTACTTCAGTGGGAGCCAACACAGCTAAATTCACAACTGAGCTTGGCAAGTTGACTGACAACCTAACTTCATTGAATACAGTGTACGGAAGTATGCTGACTGCGATGAAAGGTTCTTCGGTAAAATAATCCGGATAATCAGAATAATCTGATTAGAAAGAGTTTAAGGTTGAATTTGATTTAAATCTAAATAAGAAGAAAATATGTCAGGCGGAGTAGAAACCCCGAGGCAAAAAATGATCGGTATGATGTACCTGGTGTTAACGGCCCTTTTGGCTCTTAACGTTAGTAGTGCTGTACTTGAGAAATTTGCTATCATGAATACCACACTCGTCGAATTGAAAGATGAGAATGTAATGATAAATGAGGAAAAGGCGAGCAAGATCTTTAGTTCGACCAGTAAGGATGATAAGGTCATGAAAGCCATTGAAACGACTAAAGCGATTCGTGCTTTATCTACAAAGACAATCAAAAAGCTTGATTCCATTAAGGAAATCCTTGGTCAGGAACATGACGGGAAGCCGATGGTTGGAGATGAGCTTGTAGGTAATACTAATATCTCTGAAGAGAAGATGCTGAATGAAGAGTCGACTCTATCAAAAGAGTTTGAAGCCACTATCGTAGGATACCATGATAAGCTGGAGACTCTTTCAGGAATGAAGTTTGCGAAGCTTAATAAAAAGGCAGAAGACTATCCTCAGTTGAAAAACGAAAAGGGTGAGGTTGAACACGCTGATAAGAACTTCATTGAGTTCTCTTTTGAAGGAACACCAACCATGGCGGCGATCGCTGGCGTTACTCAATTGCAGACTGAGATTCTTGAGTTTGAATCTATGGCCCTCGATTCATTGGCTGCTGTCGCTGATGCCGTAAATATTAAGTTTGATAAGGTTGTGCCGATGGTAATCGGACCCTCCGTTGTTGCCGCTGGTGCAAAATATACCGGAAGACTTTTCATGGCTGGTGCGGCTTCGGGCGTTACTCCTGAAATGTTTAGAAACAACGCGGCGCTTATAGTTACTGCGGATCCTGAAACAAGCATTAAAATGGCAAACATTGAATTTCAGGCTTCAGGTGAAGGAAAGCAGTCTTACACTGCTGAAATTCGCCCTGGACCAGGAAAGCCTCCACTCATTAGAAAAATTGAATACGAAGTAATAAAGCCTACCATTCGTATTACAAATGGTAATGCACCAAGTTTGTATATGAACTGTGGTAACTTCGTAAACATTGAAGTTCCAGCGTTGGGAGCATCCTATAACCCAAGTTTTACAGCACAGGGAGCAACTTTACAGAAAGGTGAAAAAGCTGGTAAAGTGACAATCATTCCTACTGAACGAAAAGTGAAGGTAACAGTGTCTAACGGTGGTGCTGTGATTGGGACTGAGCCTTTCGATGTGAAGCCTATTCCAAAACCGCGTTACGTTGCACGCGACAATCAAGGGAAAGAAATTGACCTGAAGAACGGTGTTCGTGGAGG
>JBBRFP010000246.1:0-4241 GCA_038241465.1 Cytophagales bacterium
CGTGAGCAAATCAAGACTTAGCTTCTCGGTCTCATCTCCCGTGAGAAAATAATTGCCGTATTTTTTGAAATAATCAGCCAACACATCTTCCGCTTTATCTACCGCGAGCATGTAGGCCACGTGACGATTGTACAGCTGGGAGAATTGAAAAAAATCGGGTGAATTAATGTGCAGTTTCTTGAGGAGCTTGTAAATGGTTGGAAGTTCACCCACAAGATCTGCCTCAATCAATTCCTTTTCAAGCTTCCGAAGCATGGCAATCGCAATGGTCTTCTTTTTGGTAAAGAAAACTTCATTAATACTGGCCACTTTTCTCAAAAGATCCGTTCGGGGGCTTTCCATCTGCTCGACGAGATGTTCCTCGATTTTCTGACTCAGGCGTGAGCGCATCGTGTAATATGCGTTCTCGTTGATATCCAGCTCAACCATTACTTTGCTTTCTGAAAGCTGACGTTCCCGCATCGCCTTAAGCAGATAAGCTGACTTTTCGGCATTACCATTGATCAACGACTCATAGATGGCGCTATAGTCTTTTTGCGAAAGCTGCTTAACGATATTCTTAAGTTTTGCCATGGAAGGGACTACAAATACTGCGAAAAAGTACAAAAATAACCACTGTAAACCACTCCCTCGATTGTCTATAAGACGGATTTTACGTCAATTTTTATGGTTATTTTATTTGGCAAGAGGTTCATGGAGGTTTAGTTGTCTGCCTACCAGCATTGATTCGATCTGCATTCCGCTGTGTGTATTCCTGGGTGGCACTTCGTGATCTCTTTGGTGAATGTATTCTTTTCTGAAGGACACCATCCCCGAATTGCGCTACCCCACAAAAAAAACGGTTGACAATCATCAACCGTTGTACCAATTACTTTTCAAATACTACCTGCGTTTCCTATGAAAACGATCTCCTCCTTTATTATCAAAACCTTTGTTAGAGAACACTCGCTTCCGCGGACGATCTCCTTCTGGTCTATCCGGTCTGTCTCTATCTCCGCGTGAACTTCTTCCACCAGACTCACCACCGCCTGATCGTGGTTCTGTAACTTCAACGCGAACCTGACGGCCTTGCAGCTCGGCTCCGGCAAATCCCTTCAATACCTTATCAGAAAGATTCTTATCTACTTCAAAGAATGAATAAGCGCCCATCAGGTCGATCTGACCAATGTCTTTCTTTTCCAAACCTGTAAACTCGTCGATCACCTCCAGCATTTTGGACTTGTCAAGGCCATCCATTTTACCAAGGTTGATGAAGAAGCGGGTGCCTCCGGCAGAACGATCGTTGTATCCACGGTCAGAACCTTCAGAACGTTCTGAACGATCCCTGCGATCGGATGTAAAACCATCACCTCCTCTTTCAGGTCTTTCAGTTCTTTTCTGATCTCCATTAAGATCAGGAGCATTTCTATAATAATCCAGGAAGCGATTAAACTCAATAGAAGCGAAACGTTTGATTAGATCGTTCTTCGTAAGATCATTCAGTTCCTCATAAACCTGAGGAAGGAAAGCTTCAATCTCTGTATCGTTAACTTTTACTTCACGCACTTTGCGCATCAGAGCAATCAATTGTTTCTGACAAACTTCTGCACCGGAAGGAACCATCATACGCTTCATCGGCGTCTTCATGCTCTTTTCAATCTGTTTTACTTTGCCTAGTTCCTGACGGCTAACCAACGCGATTGAAATTCCTTTCTTTCCTGCACGGGCTGTTCGTCCGCTGCGGTGAGTATAGAATTCCATTTCATCTGGCATATTCAAGTGGATCACGTGGGTGATATCCTCCACATCAATACCACGGGCTGCAACATCGGTGGCCACCAGTATCTGAAGGGTCCGCTGGCGGAACTTCATCATCACACGGTCACGCTGCTGTTGATTAAGATCACCGTGAAGTGAATCAGCATTGTAGCCATCCTTCATCAGCATTTCTGCAACTCGTTGTGTGTCGATACGAGTACGGCAAAATATCAATCCAAAAATATCAGGATTAAAATCAAGAATGCGTTTCAGCGCATTGTACTTGTCTCTGTCCTGAACCTGTACATAACGATGTTCAATGTTGGCGTTTCCTGTATGTGACTCTCCTACTGAAAGCTCAAAAGGATCAGTCATGTAATTTTTCATAATGGCACGCACTTCGCGTGGCATCGTAGCAGAAAAAAGCCATGTACTCTTATCTTCCGGAGTAAAAGACAAAATCTTATCGATATCCTCTTTAAAACCCATGTTCAACATTTCATCCGCCTCATCGAGAACGATGTACTTGATGGTGCTGAGATTGATTGTTTTGCGTTCGATGAGGTCGATCAAACGACCCGGCGTAGCAACAATGATATGGGCACCGCGTTTGATCTTCCTGATCTGTTCGCTAATGCTGGCGCCGCCATAAACTGCAACGATATTGAATGACTTAAATTTCTCAGTAAAAGTTTCGAGGTCACTGGTAATTTGCATACCCAACTCGCGGGTGGGTGCTAAAACAAGTGCCTGTGTGTGCTTGACATCAACGTCGATCAATTCTAGTAAAGGAAGGCCGAAAGCGGCTGTCTTTCCTGTGCCGGTCTGGGCAAGTCCAACGAAATCGCGGGAACCTTTCAATAAGACGGGTATCGCTTTCTCCTGGATTGGAGTGGGGGTTTCAAAGCCGAGCAGGGACACAGACTCGACTAAACCTGGGGACAAGCCCAGGGCATCAAATGATTTCATTATTAATTGTTAAATAAGAGACCCGCCTATTTGAACGGGCAGGCAAAGGTACGGTTAATAACCCAGAAAAGGGGGGTGTGGCAAAATCTCTCGTACAATTATAACTTTGGGCTTTAATTCCAAATAAAGTAACGACATGAAGACATTCGGCAAAATAAAAGCGACTCTTTTTGTACTCTTCCTGACAACCATTTTTTGCCATGCGCAGGGAATCAAATGGGCCACAGACGGAAACTCCTATTTCCGTATTGAGCAAAATGAAGTCAATCGGTACACCTTGCCGGCCAATACCAAGTCTGCTTTTATTAGCGCTGCCGACCTTACACCTCAGGGTCAAAGCAAAGGGCTTAGTGTGCGTGCATTTTATCTCTCAAGTGACCAGCAAAAGGTTTTAATATATACTAATACAAGACGTGTCTGGAGACTTGACTCCCGTGGTGATTATTGGGTATTGGATCTCACCTCCAAGTCGTTGAAGAAATTAGGGGATGGACGACCAGCTTCATCCTTGATGTTCGCGAAGTTTTCCCCGGACGGTACGAAAGTTGCGTACGTGAGTGAACAGAATGTTTACGTGGAATATCTTACCACCGGACAAATCAAAGCATTGACTACTGATGGCAACCGAAAGCTTATCAATGGAACATTTGATTGGGTTTATGAAGAAGAGCTTTCGTGCCGGGATGGTTTTCAGTGGGGGCCGGACAGCAAACAAATTTCTTACTGGCAGATTGATGCAGGAAAGATCCGTGATTACTACATGTTGAATACAAGTGACTCCGTTTATTCAAAAGTTATACCGGTAGAATATCCGACCGTTGGCCAAAGCCCGTCGCCTGCAAAAATTGCCATTGCCAATATTGAAACAGGAACAACAACATGGCTCAAAATCCCTGGTGATCCACAACAGAACTATCTCCCACGACTGGAGTGGCGCTCTGCTTCAGAGGTTTTCGTACAGCAATTGAATCGCAAGCAGAATGAAAGCAGGATCTATAATTGCAACCCCGCCACCGGTGATACAAAACTGATTTTCTCCGAAAAAGATGAATCATGGATTGATCTTGTTTCGTTCAGCGGAGCAGAACGCGCTCTCGATTATCACCATTCACTGCAGTGGCTGAATGGCAAAAAGGAATTCTTGTGGTCAAGCGAGAAAGACGGATGGAATCATTTGTATCGCATCAATAGCGATGGGACGAACGAAACGCTCATCACGAAAGGTAACTTTGATGTAACCGAATATCTGACAATCGATGAGAAAAATAATTTCGTCTATTTCACGGCTTCTCCATCGAACGCAACACAGCGCTACCTGTACAGAACCAAGCTTGACGGAAAAGGTAAATTGGAACTCGTTACACCGGCAGACCTTGAAGGAACTCATGACTATGATATTTCACCCAATGGGAAGTTCGCACAGCATAGCTTTTCAAACCACTTTACAAGGCCGGTCAATGAGTTGATTGATCTTAAAACGAACAAAGCGTTGAATGAAAAAGAAAGCATTCAATCAAAGATCGCAGCAGCACAGA
>JBBRFP010000247.1:0-4210 GCA_038241465.1 Cytophagales bacterium
CCTTGGGCTAAGTATTCTGACAGGAAGAACTTTTAAAGCTGGTGATAGTATTGATCTAAAGTCAGTGATCCTTAATGAAAATGCTGCTAAGTTGTTTGGGTGGAATCCCAAGGACGCTTTAGGTAAGTTTATTGTTTATCCCGGCGATGGAATTGGAAAACTTGAGGTCGTTGGAATTGTAAAAGATTTTAATTTCAGATCATTGAAATCGCCAATTTCTCCAATGTTATTTATCAAGATCAATTCTCCAATGTGGGGGGATAACCGGGTCGTGGCAATCAAATTTAGAACTGACGATGTTACTGGTCTGATGACGCGGATTGAAAACAAATGGAAGCAGATTGCCACTGCAACCCCGATTGAGTTTCAGTTTTATGATGAAATGCTCGAGCGACAATACCAGGACGAAGAGAAACTGGGAGGCCTGTTTGCCGTCTTTGCTTGTTTTTCTATCGGAGTGGGAATCATTGGATTGATTGGACTTGTTGCCTACTCTGCCGAACAGAGAAAAAAGGAGATTGGAATACGAAAGGTATTTGGCGCTTCTATTTCAAAGATCTTTGTTATGATGAATAGTCAATATTTAAAGCTGATCCTTGTGGCATTAGCGCTTGCTACTCCTTTCGCCTGGTGGATTGTTCAAAAATGGCTCAACACTTTTGAATATAAGATCACGATCACACCGATGGTTTTTATTTTGGCAGGAGTGAGTGAAGTTGTCTTGGCGGTTTTGTGTGTGGGGTATTTGTCTCTTCGGGCGGCGACGTTGAATCCAGCAGCCGTGTTAAAAGATGAGTAGTTTGTAAGTTCGCAGCAGATATTTTATTGGTTACGTTTCAAAAGGAAAGCGGTATTCCTACTTTTCGCAGGCACAAGATGAATCTCGATTGAAAAAATTGATTCGTTTTTAATGCCTGACCAAATGAATCAGATAGACAAATTTCCAAGATTATCACAGGTGACGAGGTGAACTCATTTCCCCTGTACCGTAATCTGCTCACGGAACTCAATGGCATCCTTGCCAGGACGAATGGTCCTTTTGGTCGCCTTTGAGAGCTCAAGCATAAAGGCAACTCCCAGGTACAAGATGAATGAACTATAGAAAATAAACAACAGCAACATTGCAATTGAACTGGATACCCCGAAGATTGAAGCAACTTGCTTATGAATGAGAATTTTACTTAGAAGAAAGGTACCGATCTTAAAAAAGAATCCAGTAAAAAGGCCCCCGGTAATGGCGATTGTCCACGGAACGTGCGCCTCGGGGAGAAATTTAAAGAGCAGTGTAAACCAGGTAGCGACGAACAAAAGTGAAAAGATAATCTGCGCAAAACCGGATAAAATTTGATGATCAAGATTCGCCTCAGCAATATCCATTGAATAGGAGATTGTTATTAGAACGGCAAATGACAGCATCATTGCAATTCCTGTCAATCGTTCCTTTACATGGTACATAGTTTTTACTTTTTCTTTGGCTTTAAAGCTCCAGATCTTATGCATTGCCTGCTTGACAACACTCAACAACGTAGTGGCAACAAAGTAAAAGAAAAGGGTGCTCAGGATGGTGAACCAAATATTACTTTCGAGCGCCTCGAATCCATCGACAATCGTGTGGACATCCCTGGCGGCAACAGTGCCAAGCGACTGCTGAATCTTACTAAAAAGTTCTTTGTGAATAACTTCTTTTCCAAGAATCGGCTTTAGAAGATCCATCAGGATGATCAGGATCGGTGAGAGTGAAAATGTTGTGAAGAAGGCAGTCGATGAAGAAAGGATCAACGGATCATTTTTCTTGAGAAGTATATATGCTTTCTTAAGAATAACTCCAATATCAACAAGGCGAATCATGCCGTTAAATTATAAGCAGCGTATTGAATATGCAAGAAGTTCTTTAGGTCATGGTTTCTTCGAAAAAGTTGCTCGCTGATTTTAAAGTGAAAGTAGAGATTGGTGTCATGGGGGGATGAAGGATGTTAGTTGGGTAGGTTGGAATCATTCATGCAATGTTTGTGCAAATTGTTGTGCAACTTTTAGCCCACCGTCGAACCAATAGTTCATTTTTTAGATGCTCACCAGTCTGCCGTTTAAATATGCAAACAGTCAGATTTTCAATTAATTATTAGGCATCTCGAAAAATCACCCTATCTTCCGCAATCGGTTGCGTTATGCGCCGATATTTTTATAACAACCTAACTAACAATGTTTTGTGAGCCCCAGCGACGTCATTGAAAAAATGGGATCAACTGGCATCATTGCAACATGCCATCCGGGGAACGAAACCACGACCGTTGGTATCGTCAAGGCAGCCTACAAGGGTGGACTTCGATTATTAGAGATGAAGCATCATCGCGAAGATCGATCGTTTTTTCTTTTTAAAAGGACGTTTGAACAAACGAAAAGTTTACCTGGAATTATTTTAGGGGCCGGGGGAGTTCCTGATGCAATCACAGCGGAGAAATATTTGCAGAAAGAGGCACAATTCATCTTATCTCCTTTTTTGAAAGAAGATATGGCAAAGGTCTGCCATGACCATGGAAAGTTATGGGTCCCAGGCTGTACCAGCCTCAGGGATGTTGAAGTTGCAATATCACTGGGGGCAGAGGTTGTGAAAATTTTACCGGCAGATCTTCTCGGAGTCGGCTTTTTTAAGGAAGTCAGCCGTCATTTTCCTACTACTAAACTTATCTCTTCGGGAGTCATTGGTAAGGATCAGGAACTTATAAAGTGGTATGAATCAGGCATATTGTGCATGCAGATAACACATGGACTATTCACGAAGGAGATCGTGGGATTGAAAGACTGGGCAGGAATTGAGTTTAAAGTCTTCAGTTTTATGCAAAGGGTAAAGCGAATTAAATCTTCTGTGAATACTTTCGCAGGCAAGGGGTAACGTTTAGCCCAAAAAAGATTAATTTGTCCCAAAAAAAATCATCATAATTATGAGTAAGGTTATCACATTTGGAGAGATCATGTTGCGGCTTGCAACACCCGGCTACCTTCGTTTTGCACAAGCAACAGAAATGGAAGCTACCTATGGTGGCGGAGAAGCCAACGTGGCAGTTTCCTTAGCGAATTATGGAATACCAGCAAGCTTTGTAACGGGCTTGCCTAATAATGATCTTGGTGAAGCAGCTATTTCTTCACTACGTTCCTTAAATGTCGACACTTCTCATATAGTGAAAGGTGGTGACCGGATCGGAATTTACTTTCTGGAGTCAGGAGCTGTCAGCAGGGGAAGTAAAGTAATTTATGATCGGGCAAACAGTTCTTTTGCCAAATTGAAAAAAGGATCCATCGACTGGAGCAAGGTGTTCGAGGGAGCGACATGGTTTCATTGGACGGGTATCACACCTGCGGTATCCGAGGGTGCGGCCGACGCGTGTCTCGAGGCATGTGAATATGCCTCGCAAAAAGGAATTACAATCTCGACTGATCTTAACTATCGCAATAAGCTTTGGAAATGGGGAAAACCTGCCGGTGAAGTAATGGCAAAGCTTGTCGCGCATTGTGATATTATTTTAGGAAATGAAGAAGATGCCGACATGGTGTTTGGCATTAAGCCTGAAGGCGTCGATGTGACCTCCGGACATGTTGAAGCGGCAGCCTATGAATCAGTAGGAAAGCAATTGATGGCAAAATTTCCTAAAGCAAAGAAAGCAATCATCACGCTCAGGGGATCAATCAGTGCAAGTCATAATTCATGGGCGGGCGTTCTCTGGGACGGAAAGAAATTATTTGAATCGCCGACTTATCAGATAACGCACATCGTTGACCGTGTGGGCGGAGGTGACTCGTTTATGGGCGGATTGATCTATGGTTTGATCACCTACCCAAAAGATGATCAGAAAGCGTTGAACTTTGCAGTGGCGGCTTCCTGCCTCAAGCACACGATAAAGGGTGACTTCAATCTGGTAACAGTAGATGAAGTGGAGAAGCTGATGAAAGGCGATGGTTCAGGAAGAGTATCAAGATAATTAGCAAATCAGATGAAGACTTTTACAAGTGAAGCAATACAGGCAACCATGCGCACGTCGGGCATGGTACCACTTTTTACACACGACGATGTTGCCGTTGCGCAGGATGTAGTGGAAGCTGCTTATCTCGGTGGCGTACGGGTATTTGAATTTACAAACCGCAAGAAAAATGCATACGAGGTATTTGTGCAGATGCTCAAATATTTTGAAAAATATCCTGACCTGATGATGGGTAT
>JBBRFP010000248.1:0-4198 GCA_038241465.1 Cytophagales bacterium
CCGCGTACGCCGAACCTATGGAACATCAGCCGTAAGTTCACTGCCGCTACTCAATAAAATGCCAACACACTCCCGCAAGGTCGATGATATTGACTTCCTTGCCGTAAGGTTGCATACTTATTTTGCTGATGCTGATCCCAAATTTTTCTGTTAGGTTTTGTTCAAGTAAATTATTCCTGAACTCTTCAATATTGTCAACCCGCACGGAGAGCATAAAATTCTCAGCAAATTCCTTGGAGTTAAATTTTTGTAAAATAAAACCGCAGCCATTACTAAGAAATCCGACATAGTCTCCCTGATCCCAATCGATTTTAAAACCAAGTGCAAGAAAGAGCTGTTTCGATTTTTCCATGTTGCTGCCCGAGGGGACAAATGGTTGAAGTGATAAGAATTTCATGATGTGATGGAATAATGAGAAAATATAATCTACCTGTCAAAATTATTACTTTAAGGTGGATTGTAGAGATATGACCACATTCTAAATCTTTAAAATGGATTTTTTTTGACGTAAAAAGCACACCTCGCCCGGCATAGGTTTTGAAATGAATGCGGTTTATCTACTAATAATGAAACTCTTCAAATGTCAGAATTGCAGCCAACTGCTTTACTTTGAAAATACGCGTTGTGAGCGATGTGGGAATGCTCTTGGTTTTCTTCCTTCCCAGAGTGATTTGATCACGCTGATAACTCTGGACGACTTTACAGTAGTGAATTTTAAAAATCAGCATGATCAATATCGATATTGTGCGAATTCAATGCACAATGCATGCAATTGGCTGGTATCGTCACAATCACCTGATCAATTCTGTCTTGCCTGTAAATTAAATGGGATAATCCCGGATTTGAGCAACCCTGATCGCCTCACAAACTGGAGGAAATTGGAAATAGCAAAGCATCGGTTGGTTTATACTTTGTTAAAGCTTGGGCTGCCTCTTTCAAGCAAGCTGGACGATGAGGCTTACGGTATGACCTTTCAATTTCTAGCGCCTGAAGATACCGATCATAAAGTTGTAATGGGTCATGATGATGGCGTGATTACAATCAACCTTAATGAGGCAGACGACGTGAAACGTGGTGTACTGCGCGAAAAATTAAATGAGCCATATCGGACGCTGACAGGGCACTTCCGGCACGAGTCAGGTCATTATTACTGGGATAGACTAATTAAAGATTCTCCTCAAAGATTGCAGAGTTTTCGAAAGCTCTTTGGTGATGATAGCATGGATTACGGCGAAGCATTAAAGACTTATTACAGCGCTGGCGCCCCGGCTAACTGGATAGACTCCTTTGTTAGTGCATATGCAACAGCACATCCATGGGAAGATTGGGCGGAGACGTGGGCGCATTATCTTCATATTGTTGATACACTTGAAACCGCTTACGCTCATGGACTGAAAACCAATCCCCCGGTGGATGGCGAACGAAAACTTTTTGCTGATCACAACCAGGATCCTTTTGGAGTGGCTGATTTTAATGATTTGATAAAGTTATGGTATCCACTTACTGTGACTGTAAATAGTTTAAACCGGAGTATGGGTCAACCGGATTTCTATCCGTTTGTGATTCCCTCACCAGCGGTTGAAAAGTTAAATTTTATTCATCGAGTCTGCAGAGGTATTAATCAAACGCAATATGCACTGGATTGCAATTGATTAAATTTGCCTGACCGATAAAAGTTAATATGTTACTTTCTTGATCAGCGCATCGTCTGCCGGAGTAGTGTCATCCAATGCGTAGCGTTCAATACCGACGATAGTCATTTCATCAAGTATATCAACCATGTTTTGATACCTTGACTGGCTATTTGATTTTATAAGCACTACCAATTTTGGTAATTCAGATTTTTTCTTGAACAGGATTTTCCGAATTCCGTCTTTAGAAAAATCTGTTATTGCGACTAGAGGATTTGTTACGCCGATGAACCAGTAAATCTTATTGTCTTTTCCTAGAATGACGGTTAGTAAATTCTTCTCAACGATCGGTGGAGGGTTTGAAGTTCTTTCGGGTTTGTCGAGCTGTACAGCATGCGGCTTCAGCAAGGATGAAGTCATCACAAAAAATGTAAGCAGCAGAAACGCCAGATCAACCATGGGCGTCATATCGATCCGTGTTGATGTCTTCTTCGACCTGATTTTTTTATTCTTGTCGTCGGTACTTTGGGATATTTCTGACATAGGATTCTGAATTAAAGGCTCAATACTGTTTCTAAGAAAGCTGGCCAGGCTTTCACCTGAGCCAACTTGTCTTACCAATCCAACTAAACCTGTTCTTTATTTTCCTATTGAAAACTTTATTGGCAACACCATCTTCACGGCTACTGGCATTTTATCCTGCATCCCGGATTTCCACTTACTCATCAATGATATTACCCGGATTGCTTCTTGATTCAGATCACTGTTGACACCTTTCATAATTTCAACATAGTTCAGTTTTCCGTCCCTGCCGACGACAAAACTCACAAAAACAGTTCCCTCAATGCCGCTACGTGAGGCACGCGATGGATATCGTAGATTCTTTTGGAGAAACTTCATCATTTCAGAAACGCCGCCTTCATAGGATGGCATTACCTCAGCACCCATCACCCATGGTTGGTCGTGTGTAACCGGGGTTTCAATACCGTCTGCATCTACGTCGTCGATTTCCACGGTCGATGTCGAATCTTGAACGACTCCTTTCATGGCAGGAATGGTCGACGTTGAAGCGGTGCTGTCATCCCACACATTCTCAGTGGTTGGTGTGAAAGCAAATCCTTTTGAAGTTGATTTTGGAGGAGGCGGTGACTTTCTGTCGAGTATAATATCTTCTTGTTTGATTGTTGCCAGCTTGGGTCCGAGATCACAAGTAATCACTTTGGTAATCACTTTTGCCGAGGGCCCGGGGAGGAAGATTAATGTCGCGAAAACAGCAATGCAAAACATGCCGGACCTCAGCACATTATCCGGATAACCTTTTCTTATTGCATATGCACCGTATGACTTGTTGCGGTTCTCGAAAACAATGTCTTCCCACCGCTGTACACCATGATTTGTTTCCATAGCATTATGAGTTTAGATAGTTTAGATAATTACCAACTAACTCTATAATGTGCGTGAAATCAGAAAGTCACGGATGTAGTAGGATATATTTAGGAAGGCTGAAATTCAAAATATCTAATCCCAAACCCCTAATGTCTAACTTCCTCCGTTTTGATCGGCTTCGCATTCTTGGCCTGTATCTGTTTGTAAAGGAACAGAGCTCCAAAAACAAGAAGTAGCACCAGCACAGCCGCAAACAACGAATAGATAAATAATTTCAGCGCACGCCGGAAGCGCTTATGGCGCTCATGCCGTTTCAGTACAGTAGAATAATTCTGATGCTTGTAAATGCTCTCAGGGCTCAGAAGTTCTCTGCGAATTTTTATTTTAACCCCACCGTTTCTCATTTGTATTTTATCTTCAGCTTAAAATTCTTTCTAAGATTATCCAGCGCTCTGTAGGTGCGCATTTTTGCGCCGCTCTCTGAAATGTCAAGGATGAAGGCGATCTCTTTGAAGTCTTTGTCTTCAAAGAAACGCAACTGTAGCACTTCGAGCATTTCCGCTGGCAGATCGTTCAGATGATTTAATAATCGCTCGAATATCTCTTCATCCCAATCATCGGGTTCCTCTTCCAGTAATCCCCGTACAAGCCCTTCTTCCAGACTAAATACTTGTGTGCGCTTGCTTTTTCTATAATGTCGCTTTACTTCGTTGCTTGCAATCTTATAAAACCACGCCGATACCGGCACTCCACGGAAATCATATCTTCCTACATAATTGAGCGCATTCAAAAATGTCTGCGATGCCAGGTCGGCGGTAAGGTCTTCATCATCTGTCTGGCGGTATATGAAATTGAAGATCCGGCTGAAATACTTTTTGTAAAGCAAGCCAAAGTGGGCTGGATCTTTTTTAGATCGCTCCAGAATGGCATACTCAGCCTGTATTTCGTCAGCATCCATGAGTTGAGAAGGCAATGATTTAAGTTATAATGCAATGAATGAAGTTAAGTCACAAAATCAGGGTTATTTAGTTTTTTAATCCAATTGGGACGAATCCTGCTTTGCCAGGCTGTGCGGAAAGTTGCTCCTTTCGTCTTTAAACTTCCAGCTTTTGCTAAAATATGCGATATTTTTGATCCGTATGAAAAAAGTAAGCTTTATCCTCCTTTTGATTTTCTGCGGT
>JBBRFP010000249.1:0-4189 GCA_038241465.1 Cytophagales bacterium
ATGTTCATCCAGTGACCGCCCGGTGAGATCTTCTTGGTAGCAAACATGACATGGCCACGTACATTCATAACAAATGGATTGCAATCCCAGAAGCTCGCAATGGAACGTTGCTCATCTGTCAGATTCTTTCCTATCTGATACACTTCAATTGCTTCCGCATAAAATGGACTCTTCTTATCAATTGAAAATGGAAGCGCCGGTGCCGGCTTGAATTGTCCTGCGGAATCAATCGCAAAAACTCTTAATTTATTCCAATGTGGCTCCACCGCATCCATATAGGCAGGAGGCGTTGGCTTCCACGTTGACACATCATTCTGAATTGTGTATTTCGGAAAGGAACGTGACTGCTTGTAATTGTCCGTCGATGACCATTGCAGGACACGTGCCGCCACCTTGCTACCGTAATCAATCGAATTATTAAATACCTCTTCGGGAAGTCCGGTCTCTCTGAAGTCCTGCATAATCTTTTGATAGAAGACTTCCATTTCATCTTCAGAAAAAACCATCGCCTTACCAACCACGAGTGCTGCCTGAACAGCCGCAAGCTGATAACAGTATTCTTTACCCGCATCAGGTTGCGGAATTGAATCCAGACCCTTGATCTGTCCTGCTAGAGAAATAAAATTCTGATCAGCATGACGTGCGGCTTCATACGCTGCGACGCTTGAATATGCATAAATACGACTTGCGACCGGCGGAGAAAAAATATCGTAGACAATACGATCCGTAACCGCCTTTATAGCACGATGAAGAAATTCGGGATTGTTTGCTTTTGGTTCATACTCCTTTTTATCAGTTGTACATGCCGACGCGAACACAAAAATTACTACAAATAATATTCTAAAATTCATCCGTAAAAAAATATGAGAAATAATGATTACTTAACAATGTATGTCGCCTTGTTCACGCCTACCCCCTTTATTTCCAATGACTTCCATTGCTTTGGAAGGCTGGTTTTAATTTGAGTCACGCCGGCGTTGCTAATGGTGAGGCCACCAAAACCATTGATCACCGCCTGCAGAAATCCACCTGCTCCTGTTGCAAAGTATGGGTTTGTACCGCCTGCTGTCTCCGCGAGCACTCCAAACGGAGGAACTTCGTTGGGCTTGTAAGCTTTCGCGAACAGCTCTGTTGCTTTTTCAAGATTTCCAATCCGTGAGTACAACGTGGATAACACTGAATTACCCATGGCAGGGCCATCCGTTGCATAACGTGGCTCATAATACCGAAGATCTTTTTCTATCTGTGCCTTGTCTGAAATAAAATCCAACGGATAAGCCAACAGATTAACATCCGCCTGCTTGATCGTTACTCCGTCATAGGTGGCATTCTCCTTGGTGGTTCCATCTGGGAATTTTAATATCGGAATATTCTGAGCTACCAACTCCCAATCAGGATTGGCGACCATTCCTAACTCTTTCGCTGCCTGCGAAGCATAGCGCAATGCGGTAATCGCCATGCCATTTGTAAATGCATTGTTGTCTATATTTTCCTGCCACTCATTGGCTCCGATTACGTTGTTGATCTCATAGCGCCCCGGGCCTTTTCGTTCCACACGGCTTGCCCAAAAATCGGCCACTTCTTTTATTACAGGATATCCCCTGTCACGAAGCCATTGCTTATCCTTTGTAACCTGATAATATTTCCAAAACGCCCAGCCAACACAACCGCTGATGTGATGCTGAAAGGGTCCTGTCAACGCCCACACGGGAGTATCTTCCGTTCCTTCGTCTGAAGATTCCCACGGGAACATAGCTCCTTTAAATCCATGGGAGAAAGCATTTTTCTTTGCTGCTTCAAGACGGTTGAAGCGATATTCTAAAATCGATTTAGCGATTTCGGGCTGCAATAAAAGAAGCGGCGGATACATCCAGAGCTCTGTATCCCAAAACACGTGTCCGTTATATCCCAATCCGGAAAGTCCCATCGGAGATAAACTATACCCTGTGCCCTCACGTGCAAAGGAATAAAGGTGATAGAGTGCAAAGCGAACGTCTTTTTGAGTTTGCACATCCCCGTCGATAACGATATCACTTTTCCATAACTTTTCCCATTCTGCGTTGTGGCGCTGCAGCAATCGTTCTGTTCCTTCGAGTCGTGCGAAAATGGTCAGTCGCTCTGCCTCATTCATCGGATCGTTGTACTGCTCAGTAGAAGTAAGTGATGACACCACGCTGAAAGAATACGTCTCACCCGTCTTTAACGATTTATTAAATTTTGCCAGGTGCATATTGTAATTCCAATCCTCATGGATGATGACGGGTTCTGTTCCATGAGGCTCATTGAAAATAATACTATTGCTGGCGGCAAGCGTATGCTTTCCAGAGGGGCTTTTTGCCACAGAGGTCATCAATGGTATTTTTACGTGTGGCCGATCGATTACACTATAAAGATTTCTTACATCCACTAAATGGTTGGGAGATTCTATCACACTCATTGGAGTGATGGCAACATCTTTTTTCGCAGAAATCTCTACAATTGATAAGGCGGTATACGGTAAATGTCTTAACGCCATCATTGAATGTTTTACAGAAACTTTGTCACCAACATCAAACGTCGTTTCCAACGTAGCCTTTTTCATATTGAGTGTCTGACGATAGTTCGAAATGTCTTGTATGCCTATTCTTCTTCCATCAACCTCCAGGTTCATGTTGGCTGAGTTAAACGTCTTGAGAATATTTGATACACGGCCCCGCTGATAATAATCATACACACCGTTTAAAACCACATCCGTAACCTTCATTGGCTCCGGCGAGGACACTAGACCGATCATTCCATTGGCAACCGTAACGCCAAAATAATTATTCCGGTCAATGGCTTTGGCTTCAACGACCCATGGATCCGAATTTTGAGAAAATGATTGCAGACCACCGAAGAGAAATAGAAGTACAAATAGGTTTCTCATTACTTTGTTATTTTATAGCCTAAGATTGACTGATTATTCCTTGAAACTAATATAATTTTCTCACTATTTGAACGATTAATTACCTGTATGTCACGCATTTCACCCCGCACGTAAAATCCCGATTTCATCGCATCTAACGACTTCCAGCCCCCTTTCCCATCGCCCAGAAGAATCAATCCAATGCTTGCGTCATAGGGCCCAAAATCAGGCTGAGTAGCGCTTAAGTTCCCACCAATCACAAGGTCAATATCAGGATCGTTGTTAATGTTTGCAGCACTGATTGCAAATACCGGAGCCATCTGAGCTTCGTCGGGCAGATCAAAACGCACAAGATTTGTTCTGTCGTTTCTGATGAACGAAGAAGCAAATACCTCGGCGCGCATCTCAACAGAATTTCCTTTTTGCTTCGGTGTTATGATGTCCTCAAGGATTACGTCGCGGTAGTCCCTATACTTTAGAAATTTTTTCTTCATTGCCGGAAGTTGCTTCACCAACTGATCGCGCGAAGCAAACGGGTAATTTACACTATCATTGAAATAGGTAATAATATGATCGGATCCTCCATTGCTATCAAAGTCACCCACGAATAATCGTACCGGTCTCGTTGAGCTAGCCTTCAGTCGGGAATTCCAACCAAGATTTCCAGCGATATAATCATCATCGCCATCATGGTCGACGTCTGCGGCCACAATTGTATTCCACCATCCTTTCGTTTGCGTCATACCAAACTCATCGGTCCGGTTTTCAAATTGCGATTTATTGGTTTGAATGAGAATTGTTATTGGCATCCATTCTCCCACAACGATCAGATCAGGTCTCCCATCAAGATTCACGTCTGTCCAAAGTGCATCCTTTATCATTCCAGGTTTCACTTTTGTTGGGTTATCGAATTGACTTTGCCCCAACCAATTTTGATAGGGTACAAACTTCCCGCTACCATCATTGATTAATAAATAACTGGAGGGCGACATTCCATATAGAAACGGGATCACACTTGCACCAATGAAGACATCGACATCTCCGTCCTTATCGAAATCACAAGATTTTATACACGACGCCTGAAGCTTCATTCCAGAGGGTCTTGCCGTGGTGTCGATCTTGAAGTTCCCCTGACCGTCATTTCGATATAGCCTTGGCCTCAACGCCAGAAAATTATCGCCTGGATTTTGACCACCTGCCGCGACCATTAAATCAAGATCTTTATCACCATCCGCATCAAAAAATTCAGCCGCAATATCCTCTGATGGAAATTTCTTTTTGAAAGCACCCGACGATTGATCCTTC
>JBBRFP010000250.1:0-4164 GCA_038241465.1 Cytophagales bacterium
CAAAAAGTACGGTCAGCAAAATGCTGTTGATCAGATCTCCTTTTCGGTACGTGAAGGTGAAATTGTAGGCTTTCTGGGGCCGAATGGTGCCGGTAAATCCACCACGATGAAGATTATTACAGGATTTGTTCCCGCGACGGAAGGGGTCGTGGAGGTTGCCGGAGAACGAATTGGGGATCACGCGATTTCCGTAAAGAAAAAGATCGGCTATCTTCCCGAGCATAACCCGCTCTATCTTGATATGTATGTTCATGAATTTCTTCATTTCATGGCAGGGATCTATGGATTGAATCCAACACGGAGACATGCGAGAGTGATTGAAATGATTGGATTGTGCGGCCTCACGGAAGAACAGAATAAAAAAATAGGGATGCTTTCAAAAGGATTCCGGCAACGGGTAGGGTTGGCGCAGGCGTTGATCCATGATCCAAAAGTATTGATCCTAGATGAACCTACCTCCGGACTTGATCCAAATCAATTGATTGAGATTCGCAGACTTATTAAAACCGTAAGTGTGAATAAGACTGTTTTGTTCTCATCGCATATCCTGCAAGAAGTAGAGGCATTGTGCGACCGGGTCGTGGTAATCAACAAAGGAAAAATAGTGGCCGATGATCGAGTGGAGAACCTGCTACAGGGGAGTGGCAATTTCTTTATAGTTGAATTTGCCAATCCGATTTCGGAAAGTGAAATAATGGAAATTAATGGCGTTGAACAGGTGAGAAGACTTGAGGATTTCAGGTTTCAGGTGAAGGCCAAAAAGGGAATCGATATCAGACAATCATTGGTAAAGCTTGCCATAGAAATGAACCTTTCATTGATAGAACTTAAGCAGGAAGAAAGTTCGCTTGAATCTGTTTTTAGTCAGCTCACTTCCGTTGTAGAAAAGAAATAGTTAATGATCCAGATTTTCCTAAAAGAATTTAATAGTTTTCTTAACTCGCTGATCGCGTACATGGTGATGGGGGTGTTCCTTATTGTCATGGGATTGATCATGTGGGTGTTTAAGGAAACTTCTGTGCTGGATTACGGTTATGCGGATATGACCACTCTTTTTTCATTTGGTCCGTATGTTCTGATCTTTTTAGTACCGGCGATCACGATGAGGAGTTTCGCTGAAGAAAAGAAACTGGGAACGCTCGAGTTGCTCATGACAAAGCCGTTGACTGAGTTTGATATTGTACTTGGAAAGTTCTTTGCTGCATTCGTGCTGGTGATTGTTTCCATCGCCCCAACGATAATTTACTATTTCACTTTGTCTCATCTGGCAAACCCACAGGGCAATATTGATACGGCGGGTATTACTGGATCGTTCATTGGAATGATCTTACTGGGTGGAATTTTCTGCTCCATAGGAATACTGGCATCATCCATCACTCCCAATCAAATCGTCGCCTTTATCATCGCTGCTTTTTTCTGTTATATCTTTTATGCTGGAATGGATTCTGCAGCGTCACTCTTTGTTAGCGGTGAAAATTCCCTACTGGTACGACAGGTTGGAATAGTCTATCACTACGAATCGCTAAGCAAAGGCCTGATAGACAGTCGTGATCTTATTTATTTCTTTAGTCTCGCTTTTGTGATGTTGCTTTCAACCAAAACCATTTTATCCAGCAGATCATGGTGAAATGGGAAAGTAAAAAAATCGGTGACGTACTAATTCTTTTAAATGGATTGATAGTAGCCGTTATACTTTATCAGTTAGGTGCCTTCTATTTTTTTAGAATTGATCTTACAGAAGAAAAGCGTTACACCATCAAACAGCCCACAAAAGAACTTTTGCGGAATCTTGAGGACGACGTGTACATCGAAGTTTATCTGGAAGGTGATCTCAACGCGCCGTGGCGTCGATTGAGAAATGCAGTAGAGGAAACGTTGGAAGAATTCAGGGTGTACTCTGACAATAAGATTCACTATAGTTTCAACGATCCTGCAAAGGCCGTCGGGAAAAATGCTCAGCAAGACTTTATGGCCCTCCTTTCCTCGAAAGGAATTCAGCCACTCAATGTTATTGATAATAAAGACGGACAACGTTCTGAAAAGCTTGTGTTTCCCGGAGCGCTGATATCCTACGCCGGGGTTGAAAAAGGTGTGATGTTATTGAAAGGAGACCGAACCAAGGGCTCAGAGGAAGTGCTCAATCAGTCCGTAGAGTCAATTGAGTTTGAATTAGCGAATGCCATTCAGAGCTTATCAGCCACGGATCGTAAGCTGATTGGGTTTGTGAAAGGCCACGGTGAATTGGATAGCCTGCACACCGCCTCACTTCGCAATAGTCTCTCGGAGTCGTATGATGTTCTTGCTGTTGATTTGAACAAAATGCCTTTGCCTGGTGAATATGATCTGCTGGTCATTGCCAAGCCAACATTACAATTCAAAGATGTTGACAAGTTTGCGCTTGATCAATATCTGTTGAAAGGAGGAAAGCTACTTTTGTTGCTTGACAGGCTCGACGCCAGAATGGATAGCGCCTCCATTGAAAATTATTTCGCGTTGACATACCCCGACATTCTAGACGATCAGTTGTTTCATTATGGTGTTCGCATTAATCAAAACCTGATACAGGATCTTGTTGCGGTCCGTTATCCGATCGTAACCGGGGTATTGAATGGCAAACCACAGATTACACCCATTGAGTGGCCCTTCTTTCCGCTTGTTAATCATTATGCAGATCATCCAGTTACCAGACATCTGGACATGACTGCCTTGAAATTTGCCAGCAGTCTTGATTCTGTAAAAGCCAGAGGCATAAGAAAGACTCCGTTATTATTGTCCTCACAGTATTCACGTAGTCTCACTGCGCCTGTCAAGGTGAGCGTGGGTGATCTTCGAAAGGAAAAGCCAGAGAATTTTTCGCAAGGTCCTTTCGTGCTTGCTTATTTATTGGAAGGGAAATTCAGTTCGGCTTATAAAAACAGATTCCTTCCAGAAGGAGTGGACTCAACCGGATTTAAAAAAGAAGGCATTGCGTCAAAGATCATCGTAGTGGCAGATGGTGATATGGCTCGTAACGATATCAATCCGCGTAATGGTCAGCCGCAGCCATTAGGTTATGATGCATTCTCGAAACTGACGTTCGCCAATCAGGATCTACTCAGAAACATGATTGCCTATCTGACCGATGATTCTGGATTGATTAGTGCTCGCAATAAGGAAGTAAAAGTTCGCCCTCTCGACAAGGAGAAAATAAAAAATGACCGGGTCTTCTGGCAGGCAGTAAACCTGATCCTGCCAATAGTATTGATCCTGATCTTTGGTATGATCAAAGCTTATCTACGGAAAAGAAAGTACGGAAGTTTTAATTTGGTGAATCTTAATAGCAGCAAAGCAGATGCAGCGGATCAGAAATAAATACCTATTGGCCTCTTTCGTTTTCTTAACGATCGTGTCTGCTGCATTGTTATTTTTGTCACGTGAGGGCATTAGGCCTGTTGTCAATAAGGACTTGTTCCGTGTTGACACAGATAAAATTAACGAAGTGACCTTGCAATCACCGACGACAAAAGTTCAATTAACGTTTGAGAATAATCAATGGAAAGTAAATGATAAGTGGGGCGCTGATGCTGGCATGATTAAAGTTTTGTTTGCAACATTGAAACAAATTGAGCCTCGAAGGCCTGTTGCTTCAGTGATGAAAGATTCGATTGGGAATATGCTGGAACAAAAGGGAGTTAAAGTGACTCTCTCCGGTTCCGATGGGAGCACAGAGGTTTTTTATGCGGCTGGAAATACGTTGAAGACGGAGACATGGTTTATGAAGGCAGATGATCCGCAGCCTTATACTATGGTGATCCCTGGATATCGTGTTTACGTAGCGGGTATTTTGGAGCTGGATGAAAGCGGATGGCGTAATAAGAGGATCTTTGATTTCAATGAGCGGAATTTCAAGGCACTTTCATTTGCTTATGCAAAGGATCGAAAGCAAAATTTTGAAATAGAGTTGAAGGGCCGCGAGTTGAGTATTAAGAACATGCAATCATTTGATTCGGTTAAGTTAGACGGTTATCTCGGAGCGGTATCATTGATTTTTGCCTCAAGGTTCATAGCTCCCGATGCGTCCGGATTCGATAGCTTGTTTTCAACGCCACCTGAGATCAGGATTGAGATCAAAGACATAGCCAGTCGTACTTTCTCGCTGGAACTTTTTGCTCCGAAAAGGAATGA
>JBBRFP010000251.1:0-4163 GCA_038241465.1 Cytophagales bacterium
TAATTTCCAGAGATTGAAAATGAATCAACTGACAGGCGTATAGGATCAATTTATGCCTGAGAAATTAGCAAAATCTGCGTCTTTCAAATCCGCCCGATCAGCTAGAACCTTTATTGAAGATCTTCCGGTAGGTAAACCAGAACATCAGCAACATAGTAATCATCAACCAGGTATACGCTTCGGTAAGTCCCACAGTCATTACCTCGTAAGCGCTAATGATGATAAAAACCACACTTAACGATATGATAATGGTGTCTAGAAGTTTCATGCAATGGCTGGAGTATTGTGAAAAAAGAAAACGATCTAGTCTTTAACTTCAAATTCACCTTCTACCTTTTTTATGGTATAAGACGAAAGATCCTGTAGGGCATCCAGGCCTGTCCCGTAGACCACTTCATTTTCTAATTTGATGGTAACAAATTTATCTGTGTAGATTTTTCTTTCATTTCTTTTCCAGAAAAGTTCTTCCGTGTTCAGCCGCTGCTTTTTTTCAATATTAACAACCTCTACTTTTTCGCGGCCGCGCCACAGATCGTCTTCTTTAAAATAAAAAGCGTGATTCGCCTTTAGGGTAGAAGTCAATATTCCAAGTTCATTGTAAAATTCCAAATACAGTCCTTCAGGAAATTCTCTATCGCCGTTTTTAAATTCAAGGATCTTGGCTGCTTTCATCTTTACCTTGATTCGGTCATTTTCTGAATACAATACGTCCACGTTCTCCATCTCACTGAGAGGGCCATTATATTCCACTGGAGCGGGCACTTCTGTTTTGTGACACGCGCTTAGGAAAAAAAGAATAATTATTAAGATTCTGTAATACATTGTCATCGTAAAAAACAAGGCCCCAATGATCGGAGCCTTTTGTTATTGGATCTTGATTTTGTCAATCAAATCTTCGTTTAACAAACCACACGTCCATGAACGTGATACCAAAATAGAACTTGATATAATTTTCTTCAATGCTGTTAAGTGTCTTGTCTCCTTTTTTTCCTCCTTTTATTGCAAAATCAAGACTAGAATACCGGCTCACCGGCAGGGATAGTCCAAAACTAATGCCAAGATCTTTAACCGTATTGCCGTTTGCCAGGTAAGGATAGCTCTCCAGGCTCACGCCTGTCCTGTAGGTAATTCGCTTGAGATAACTGCTCAATGATGCGGGGTCAGGAACTTTTTCAAATCCTGCTGCCACGCGCCAATTACTGGCCGCATAGGGTGAACCTCCATCAAGTCCTCTGTATTGTGAATAGTCAGCGTACGCACCATCAAGAGCAACCGTCCAACGACCAAATCGTCCAAATGAAATTCCTCCGGAAATACCTTGTGGTAGGGTAATTATTCCAGGCTGGTTTGATATAAGCGTTACTGAATCGATGATACTTCCACTGGAGGTGTGCTGGCTCAGTTGTTGAAAGAACTTTACGTTAAGATTCGTTTTAAAATCATATACAATACCGGCATTAAATACATAATCCTTTCCAAACAACGAATCAATATGATACGATACACCTGGTGTAAATTGAAACGAAGAAACTGACAGTCTTTCGAAGACAGATGGATACGTTGGAATGATGACGTTCGTTAATATGTTTTTGAAATCGCTCTCAACGGAACCGAATAGATAAGTTGACTTTAGCCCTATCGAAAGATTTTTTGTCAGCACGACGCCGTTAGACCAGCTAAACTGGTTCACTCCTCCGCTACCCTGTTCCAAAACGTTCGTCGTTGCGCCACCAGAATTGGGAATTTCCTGAGTATATTTTAATGAATAATTGAGTTTGGTGTATGGCAACAGACTTATTGAGCTCGTCCATTTAAAAGGTATTATTGGAATAGCCAGGGTCATATAATTCAAATTACCACTGCCGCTTTTTTCTGTGCTGGTTTCAGAGGTCTGGGTTCGTGATTCACCAATCATCCCAACCTGAAAAGTTGTGAACCGGTTGAAAACCAGAAGAGCCGGGTTCATATTATTGGTATACCAAAAATTGGGATTGCTTATTCCGACCCCGCCCATTCCCATATTTTGCGTGAGGCCGCTACCAAATTGCTCACCAATACCGTACGAAGAAAATGGGCTTCGTGCCGCTTGGCCAAAGGTCAGTGTGCTCGATATCAATAGAAGAGCAACGGAAAAAAAGGCAATTTTATGACTTGACATTATTCAACAAGATGCTATTCAGGCCCACCAGAACCAATTCTGGGGCCACAAAGATGCTAGGATTAAGGTGCTTTTCAAAAAAATGAGCATCCCCACCACATAATATCACTTTTATGAGGGGGTGTTCCTGCTGGTAACGATTTATCATGCCTTTTATTTCTTCAAAAATTCCATTCATAACGCCTGACTGAAGACACTCAAGAGTGCTTTTACCAATTAAAGACGGCACCTCACCAGGCTCAGCAGTTGGTAATTTTACCGTAAACTGGTGCATGGATGCAAATCGCATCCTTACTCCCGGCGAAATGGCCCCACCCAAATACTCCCCTTTCTCATTGACGAACTCATAATTAATACACGTGCCCATATCGATGACCAGACTAGCCTGATCAGGGTACAACAGCCATGCTCCGCATGCCGCTGCAATCCTATCCACACCAAGCGTTGCCGGGGTAGCGTAAAGATTGCGAATAGGTAAAAAAAGTTCTGGGGTGAGAAATATTTTTTTACCATTTACGTGGAGTGATGCAATTGCTGATTCAATGCTTTCGGTTACCGAGCTGGCAATGAGATTTTCTATACTGGTCTTTTTAAGTAAAGACGATAGTTCATCAGCGCTAGAAAACACGAATTTTTCTTTCAGAAGAGCACCTTCGAAAAATCCTGCCTTAATAGTAGTATTACCCGAATCAATGGCTATGTTCATGAAGCTTTTCAATACAGGTAAGAAAATTCATTTTATTCGAGTGAGTAACTATTCACCTAAATTGAATAGTCCCTGATTCAGAAGTCGCAATGACTTATCTTTTTGAGATGTATCGACCAGGATCGAGATATTATTGTGGCTTCCACCATAGGAAACCATTCGCACAGGTACATCCCCCATTGAGTGAAAAACATCATTCAGCACACCCTTCTTTTCAGCGAGCTTGTTGCCAACCACGCATATGATTGACTGATTTTTATCAACCTCAATAACGCCAAAGTTTTCCAGTTCTCCGATGATCTCTTTTAAATGACTTTCGTCGTCGATTGTAACTGACACAGCCACTTCCGATGTGGAGATCATGTCAATGGGTGTTTTGTATTTTTCGAACACTTCAAATACCCTTCTTAAAAAGCCAAAAGCCAAAAGCATACGGGATGATTTTATATTAATCGCGATAATGCCATCTTTTGCAGCAATAGCCTTAAACTGACCACTCGTTCCTTTGTTACTTATAAGTGTTCCAAAAGCTTTTTCATCCATTGTATTTTTTAATCGCACCGGCACACCGTATTTCTGTGCGGGAACGATGGTCGAGGGATGTAAAATTTTAGCACCGAAGTAGGCAAGCTCGGAAGCCTCATCAAACGTGAGTTCCGCAATGGGTAATGTCTTTTTAACGACACGCGGATCATTGTTATGCATTCCGTCTATGTCCGTCCATATTTGAATTTCCTCTGCGCGGACACCTGCACCGATGAGTGAAGCAGTGTAGTCGCTTCCTCCGCGTTTTAGATTGTCGATTTCATTTTTATGATTGCGACAGATGTATCCTTGCGTTATTAATATATCGAGATGGCTCATCGACGGTAATAGCGCTTTCAGGCGATCGCTTATTTTTTCCAATTCAGGTTCCTGATTTTCATCAATTGACATGAAGTGAAGAGCGGGAAGCAATCGTGAATCAATTTTACGCTCACGTAAATGATAGTAGAAGAATTCTGTGGAGGATAATTCTCCTTGTGCTAACAGTTCGCGATAACTACGATCATCAAAGCCTCCGGCAGCGAGTAGTCGGATAAGACTAAAATAGCGACTTACGATGTCCTGTCCGATCGCGTTATATTCAGGAGAGGTGTACAATTCAGTGGCATATTCTACATAATTTTTTTCAAGCCGACTTATTTCAAATTCGGCCTCCGCCTTTTTGCCAGCCATGAGAAAATCACCAATCTTAACCAACGAATTCGTTGTTCCGCTAAGCGCAGAAAGCACAACTATTTTTTTTCCAGGAGTACG